>DATIRG010000108.1:0-1859 GCA_035470005.1 Lutibacter sp.
TTCACTATGAGTCAGTTAAGCGTAGAACACCTTTTAGGAATAAAACATATAAACAAGGCTGATATTGATTTAATATTTAAAACAGCCGACCATTTTAAAGAAGTGATTAACAGGCCCATTAAAAAAGTGCCTTCGCTTCGCGACATCACCATTGCCAATCTGTTTTATGAAAACAGTACAAGAACAAGACTTTCCTTTGAACTGGCAGAAAAAAGACTTTCTGCCGATGTTGTTAACTTTTCGGCAAGCCAGTCTTCCGTCACAAAAGGAGAAACCCTTATTGATACCGCCAACAATATTTTATCGATGAAAGTTGATATCATTGTTATGCGCCATCCCGCTGTTGGTGCCTGTGATTTTTTATCGCAGCACGTAAACGCAAAAATTGTGAATGCAGGCGACGGAACGCACGAACATCCAACCCAGGCGTTGCTCGACTCTTTTTCCATTCGTGAAAAATTGGGCAGTGTTGAAGGCAAAAAAATTGTGATTGTGGGCGATGTGTTGCATTCCCGCGTGGCGCTTTCAAATATTTACGCCTTAAAATTGCAAGGTGCCGAAGTAAAAGTTTGCGGACCTAAAACACTTATTCCAAAATATATTGAGAGTTTGGGCGTAAGCGTTGAATTTGATATTAAAAAAGCCTTGGAATGGTGCGATGTTGCCAATGTGTTACGCGTGCAAAACGAACGTATGGAAATTAATTATTTCCCCTCAACCAGAGAATATTCACAATTATTCGGGATCAATAAGCCTTTACTCGACTCTTTAAGCAAGAAAATTTTAATTATGCATCCGGGGCCAATCAACAGAGGTGTTGAACTGACAAGTGATGTGGCCGATTCTGTTGACCAATCTATTATCCTGAATCAGGTAGAAAATGGCGTTGCCATACGAATGGCTGTCATTTATTTATTGGCGCAACAAATTGAACGAAATTAGTTATGTTTATCACTAAAAATAAAACATACACGCACATAAAACCCACCGAAATTACAGTGGCTGAATTCTTTGCAACATTTAAAGAACGCTTTAAAGAATTTAAAGCAGAACATCTAATTATTGATTTTTCTGACAAAATTAACATAGAAATTAAAGAAATTTTATTATTTTTGAAGTTGAGTGTGCAACACAGAAAAAATGGTACAAGTTTTGTACTGGTTTGTGAGGGTATATCTATTGATGATTTACCAGACGAATTAAATGTTGTTCCAACGTTTAACGAAGCTTTAGACATCCTTGAAATGGATGCCATTGAACGGGATTTAGGATTTTAAAACCAATTGGCTTATTGATGAAAAAACTACTTTTAATTACTTTTTTACTGTTTTTCTCATTTACTTTTGCGCAACAATCCGAGAAAAACAATGTGGATGCTGACAAAAATATTCCACAGGTGACGTTGCTGTCTGTTTCTGCTTATCCAAATCCATTTATTTCAGATACCAGTATTAATTTTAGGTCTGTAAAATCGCAAACCATTGTGTTTACGGTTAAAAATTTGTTGGGAACAACGGTGTATGAAGAGAGATTTGAAGCTTCTTCAGGAAACAATACCCTTGCTTTCAACCGAAATAATTTAACCAAAGGCATGTACATTTATTCTTTGCAAACTGATGTTGAGATTGTCTCCAAAAGATTGGTGATTAAATGAGTTTGAAACTCACGATCTTAGGCTGTCATTCTGAAACACCACGCGTAAATGCGCACCCGACTGCGCAATTTTTAGAAATCAAAAATCACAATTTTTTAATTGACTGCGGCGAAGGCACTCAGGTGCAATTGCGCAAATACGGCGTTAAATTCTCCAAAATTAAACACATATTCATTTCCCATTTACACGGTGATCATTTTTACGG
>DATIRG010000109.1:0-5895 GCA_035470005.1 Lutibacter sp.
AGGAAAAGTAATAATTAAGAACGATGACTAATTTTGTGATTATGACAAACGATAAAGAGATCAATAAACGTCCTATTATAGAAAAAGCAATAGTTTCAACTAAAATGACCGAGGTTGAAATATTTCAAAACAAAACATTGCGGCCAATTATAAAAATGAAACATGAGTTGTTGATTGCTTATTTTCTTCATTTTTTATCATTACAAAAATTTGATTTCCAAGATTTTAGCGATTTAAAAAAGGTTGAATTCATTGAGCGCGCTTTTTTAAAAGACAGCCTATTAAGAAATGAAATTAAAGGAATAATCATCGGTCATTTTACTTTGGATGAATTTTCCATCTATAAAAACTTCATCAAAGAAAGCAATAAACGGATTTTAACGATGGTTAAAGAAGGTATTTTGAACACTTTAATTAAATAACATTTGCTCTAAACTGAAGAAATTCTCAATTCAACACATTTTTTACTACATTGGCTTTTTTAGCTTCATTTTTTGAACCTTTAATCATAATTGTTTAACATATTTTAATATTAATTAAACAAAATAAACTAAAAATGATTATTTTTGCAATTATTTATATATTGATTCAAAATAATATTAATATCTATGAAGTTAATTAAATCAATAGATCAATTGTAACTATTTGTAAATAAGCGATTAAAAAATAAACCCGAAGGAAATGAAAATAAACAGCGATAGAACCGGATTTAAATTTACGCCGTATCAGGAGGAAGCAAAATCTCCTTTCGACAGGCTATTTGAGATTTTTAAAGAATTAATTACGCATACCTCAGGTGATTTTGAAGAAGCCATGGATTGGTTAAAAACGCTGGATAAGGAATATAAATTGACCGATGAAAATTATACCTTGGATGATTTTGTTGAGGAATTAAAGACAAAAGGCTATATCAAAGAAGAAATTTTGCCCAACGGAAATTCCAAAAACAATATTACCGCCAAAACTGAAAGAGCAATTCGGAAAAATGCGTTGAATCAAATATTTGGCAAACTTAAAAAGCAAGGTTCAGGAAATCATAAAACCAAAAGAAGCGGAATTGGAGACGAGCATACAGGCGATTTTAGAAATTTTGAGTTTGGAGACGGATTGGAACGATTGTCGGTAACCGAAAGTTTGAAAAATGCACAAATCAATCACGGTTTGGGAAGTTTTAAGCTTACGGAGCAGGATTTGGTGGTTGAAGATACGCATCATAAATCGCAAATGAGTACCGTTTTAATGATTGACATCAGCCACAGTATGATTTTGTATGGAGAAGACAGAATTACGCCTGCCAAAAAAGTGGCGATGGCTTTGGCAGAATTAATAACTACGCGATATCCAAAAGATACCTTGGATATTTTGGTTTTTGGAAATGATGCCTGGCCAATAAAAGTTAAAGATTTGCCGTATTTACAAGTCGGCCCTTACCATACCAATACGGTTGCGGGTTTGGAATTGGCAATGGATATATTACGACGAAAAAGAAATACCAACAAACACATATTTATGATTACCGACGGAAAACCGAGTTGTTTGCGAATGCCCGACGGTTCGTATTATAAAAACAGTAACGGATTGGATCAGTTTATTGTGGAAAAATGTTACAATATGGCGGCTCAGGCAAGAAAACTGCACATTCCAATAACTACATTTATGATTGCACAAGATCCTTATTTACAATCATTTGTGGAAGAATTTACCGCATCAAATAAAGGAAAAGCTTTTTATACGGGTTTGGAAGGCTTGGGCGAAATGATATTTCACGATTATGAAAATAACAGAAAAAAACGAATTAGATAATATGACTACTACTATAAAAACACTGCAGGAATTAAAAGCATCAGGGTATATTTCCAAGAGCATAAAAACAGAATTGCGCGAAAATTTAATTAACAATATTCAACATAACATTCCTTCATTTACGGGGATTCACGGCTATGAAAATACGGTTATTCCGCAATTGGAACGGGCAATTCTTTCACAGCACAATATTAATTTATTGGGTTTAAGAGGTCAGGCCAAAACACGGTTAGCGCGTTTGATGATTCAGTTATTGGATGAATATATGCCCATCATTGAAGGTTCTGAAATTAATGACGATCCGTTAAATCCGATCAGTGCCTTTGGAAAATCTCAAATTGCGCTTCTGGGAGATCAAACGCCTATCAAATGGGTGCATCGTAATGATCGATTTTATGAAAAACTGGCAACACCAGATGTCACTATTTCCGATTTGATTGGTGACATAGATCCCATAAAAGCGGCCAATTTAAAATTGAGCTATGCCGATGAAAGGGTGATTCATTTCGGGATGATTCCCCGCGCAAACAGGTGTATTTTTGTCATCAATGAATTGCCCGATTTACAGGCAAGAATTCAGGTGGCTTTATTCAATATTTTGGAAGAAGGCGACATCCAAATCAGGGGTTTTCAGTTAAGAATGCCACTCGATTTACAATTTGTTTTTACTGCAAATCCGGAAGATTATACCAATAGAGGAAGCATTGTTACGCCTTTAAAAGACAGAATTGGTTCTCAAATATTAACGCATTATCCAAAAACTATTGAAATTTCAAAAACAATCACCGCCCAGGAAGCAAAGTTACAGAATGAAAGGGTTTGTGAAATTCATGTTCCTCAAATGGCGAAAGATTTGGTGGAGCAAATTAGTTTTGAAGCGCGCAAAAGTGAATATGTTGACAATAAAAGCGGTATCAGCGCACGAATGAGCATTACTGCCTATGAAAATTTATTAAGCACTGCCGAACACAGGTGCGTAAGTTCCGGTGCTAAAAAAACAACCATCAGATTTGTTGATGTGTTGGGCATGGTTCCAGCCATCACGGGCAAAATTGAATTGGTATATGAAGGTGAGCAGGAAGGTGCAGGATTTGTTGCAGAAACTTTGATTGGCGCTGCAGCAAAAACATTGTTCACTGCCTATTTTCCTGTCATTAAAAAGTTAAAACATGAGCAGGAAAAAGATGCCTATGATGCCATATTGTTATGGTTTTTTGAAGAAAGTTCTTTTGAATTGATGGATGATGGCACAGAACAGGAATATGCTGATGCTTTGAACCAAATTTCACCATTGGATGCGCTAATTCAAAAATATGTTCCGGAAACAGCTCCCGAAGATGTATTATTTATGAAAGAATTTGTGCTTTGGGCTTTAGTGGAATACAAAAAACTAAATAAGCAAAGAATCACCAAAGGATTTTCCTTCAGAGATACGTTGGGTGCCTATTTGTCAAATTTATAGCAATAATTTTAGGAGAAGTGCTTGCTTAACATCAAAAAATAAATTTCAGCCAAAATTTTAAAACTATCTTTGCGGCCTTAATCGGTTTTAGGATACGTTTAAATTATGGAGATAGGAAAAACAGTCGAGAACAAAGCAATTACTTCTGAAGAAATTGAGAAATGCATTGCCATTTTGTCGCAATTGGTGACAAATACCGATGAGATTTTTGACATTGCAAAAGAACAAAGAACGGAACTGATAAAAGTTGCCGGAATGTTTTCCAGACCCGATCGGGATGAATTTTCACGAAGAAAAAAGGACGGAAAAAAAGTGGCAAAAAGAATTTTAGCTGCCAAAGAGAAAAATGCCCGAAAAGAAACCGGCATAAGAAACGCCCGTGAAGCATCGGTTTTTGTCGCGCCAAAATTGCTTCCGATGGCTCATTTAGCGGATAAAGAACAAAAAGAATTTGAGTCGCATAAAAACTGCTATGTGTGCAAAACGCCCTTTATAAAAGTGCATCATTTTTACGACAGTATGTGTCCGGATTGTGGTGATTTTAATTACGCAAAGCGTTTTCAAACGGCAAATGTAGCAGGACAAATAGCTGTAATTACAGGTTCTCGTTTAAAAATTGGTTATCATATTACATTGATGTTGTTGCGTGGTGGCGCCACAGTTGTTGCAACGACCCGTTTTCCGGTTGATTCAGCTTTGAGATTTTCACAGGAAACTGATTTTGCGGAGTGGGGGCACCGATTAAAAATTCACGGACTCGATTTAAGACATATTCCAAGCGTAGAAATTTTTTGCAATTTTGTGGAGCAAAAATATGGAAGACTGGATATTTTGATCAACAATGCGGCGCAAACGGTGAGACGGCCTTCCGGATTTTACCAGCATTTGATGAAAAATGAGGAAAGTCCAATGGCATCCTTGCCAAAAAACACGCAAGATTTATTGTTTGACCACTGGAGCTGTTTGCAAGAATTAACGGCTTTAACTGCCGGAGCTTCCTCTAACCAGAATATGCCGGTGACCTGGCACGGACCGGAACCGGGAATCGGATTGCGGGCTTCAGCAAGATTGTCACAAATTCCGTATAGCTTTGACAAAGAACTGGTTACCACAGAAGTTTTTCCGGAAGGAAAACTTGATGCCGATTTGCAACAGGTAGATTTGAGAAAAACAAACAGCTGGCGTTTAAAACTTGGTGAAATTGAAACCACGGAAATGATAGAGGTACAGCTGGTAAATTCAGTTGCACCTTTTGTGTTGTGCAACCGCCTTTCTGAAGTGATGAAAAAAGACAACACCGGGCAAAAACACATCATCAATGTTTCGGCGATGGAAGGAAAATTTTATCCATCTTTCAAAGAAGACAGACATCCGCATACGAACATGGCCAAGGCTGCATTAAATATGCTTACGCATACTTCCGCAGGAACTTTGGCAAAAGACGGAATTTTTATGAATGCCGTTGATACCGGCTGGGTGACCGATGAAGATCCGCTGGAAATGGCAAAAATGAAACAAGAACTGCACGATTTTCAGCCACCGTTGGATATTGTTGATGGCGCTGCACGCGTTATGGATCCGTTATTTGATGGCATCAATACAGGAAAACATTGGTGCGGAAAATTCTTAAAAGATTACCGACCAATAAGTTGGTAAAAAAACTGCTTTGACTATTTTAATTTTTCCTTAAAAAAATCGATGGTGCGTTGCCAGGCCAGTGTTGCTGCTGCTTCATCGTAGCGCGGTGTTGTATCGTTGTGAAAACCGTGGTTAACACCAGGATAAAAATGCACTTCATATTTTTTAGAAGTCGATTTTAAAGCAGTTTAATACGCGGGCCAACCTTCATTAACTCTGGTATCCAATTCGGCATAATGGATCAATAATGGAGCATTTATTTTTGGTACGTCTTCCGCAGTTGGCTGTCCTCCATAAAAAGGAACAGCAGCAGGCAAATCGGGAATTTTTACCGCCATCATATTTGAAATCCACCCGCCAAAACAAAATCCGACCACGCCAACTTTTCCGTTGCATTCCGGATGCACTTTTAAAAACTCATACGCTGCAATAAAATCTTCCAGCATTTCATTGGCTGTTCGTTGTTTTTGTAAGTTTCTGCCATCATCATCATTGCCAGGATAACCGCCCAAAGGCGTAAGCGCATCTGGCGCCCGAGAAATAAATCCGGCAAGACCGGGTCTTCTGCCAACAACTTCAATATACGGATTCAATGCGCGATTTTCATGCACCACAATAATTCCGGGTAACTTGGTTTTACTGTCGGCTGGCCTGGAAAGCAATCCTTTAATTTCTCCGCCGCCTTTTGGCGAATTGTAAGTAATGAACTCTGATTTCAGCCTTTGGTCATCAAATGCAATTTGCAACGCCTTATAATTAGGGCTCATAAAACTGAGTAATGACGGTACTGTAAGTCCGCCAATGGCATAAAGTGACAATTTTTTCATAAAATCTCTTCGTTCAATTTTATTATGCGCGTAGTCATCGTATAAATCGAAAACTTCCTGAGTGATATCTTCTTTAGTTATTTTTTTCATATTTTTTTTATTTTTAAAATGAACAAATGCAACAGATTAAGCAATAAATAAGAATCTGTGTTTGTCAAATATAAA
>DATIRG010000110.1:0-8689 GCA_035470005.1 Lutibacter sp.
AAAATGGATGTTGATGTTGATGCCGAAAAGTATCAATATAAAGGAACCCAGGAATTGGTGTACACCAACAATTCTCCCGATGTTTTAAACATCGTTTTTTACCATTTGTATTTTAACGCCTTTCAGCCAAACAGTGAAATGGATGCAAGATTGCAGGCTGTTCCGGATCCCGACAAAAGAATGGTAAATAATATTGGCACTAAAGAAAATCCGGTTTATGAAAGCAGAATTGCCAAATTAAAACCCAATGAAATTGGTTATTTAAACGTGTTATCACTTAAACAAAACGGAAAGGAAGTTTCATACAGCATAGATGGAACTGTTTTAAAAGTCGCCTTAAATGAAGGGATTTTACCGGGTGAAAAAGCAAATTTTGAAATGACTTTTGAAGGTCAGGTTCCTGTTCATATTCGAAGAGCCGGCAGAAACAGTGTTGATGGCGTGGCGCTTTCCATGGCGCAATGGTATCCAAAAATGGCGGAATACGATTTTGAAGGCTGGCATGCCGATGCTTATATTGCACGGGAATTTCACGGGGTTTGGGCAAATTTTGATGTGACGCTTCATATTGACAAAAATTATACTGTTGGCGGAACAGGCTATCTTCAAAATCCGCAGGAAGTTGGCCACGGCTATGAAGACAAATCAAAATCGTTAAAGCTTCCGAAGGGAAAAAAACTGAAATGGCATTTTGTGGCGCCAAACGTACACGATTTTACCTGGGCAGCCGATCCAAATTACGTGCATGATATTTTAAAAACTGCCAGCGGAACAGAACTTCATTTCTTCTATAAAAACGATAAAAAGTACGCAAAAGCATGGAAAGAAGTTCAGCCTTTAACGGAAAAAGCATTGCAGTATTTCAATGAAAATATTGGGGAATATCCTTGGAAACAGTATTCCGTAATTCAAGGTGGTGACGGTGGTATGGAATATGCCATGTGCACTTTAGTTGAGGGCGGTGAAACCTTAAACGACATTGTGGGAACCGTTTTTCACGAATTGGCACATAGCTGGTTTCAACAAATTTTAGCAACCAATGAGAGCAAACATTCGTGGATGGACGAAGGATTTACTTCGTATGTTTCAAACTTGGCGTCTAGTTTAATTTTAGAAGGCGGCGATGGAAAACCCAATGCAAAAGGTTACAGAAGATATTTTTATGCTGTGAAAAATAATATTGAAGAACCATTGACCACGCATGCCGACCGTTTTAATACCAACGCTGCTTTTGGTATTGGCAGCTATACCAAAGGAAGCATGTTTTTATTGCAATTGAATTATATCATCGGAGAAGAAAATGTGCAAAAAACTATAAAAAAATATTTTGAAGATTTTAAATTCAAACATCCAACGCCAAATGACATCAAACGAACTGCCGAGAAAGTTTCGGGAATTCAGCTGGATTGGTTCTTGAATGAATGGACACAAACCACGCATAACATTGATTATGCCGTAGCGCAGGTTGAAGGAAATACAATTACCTTGGCAAGAGTCGGACAAATGCCAATGCCTATTGATGTTGCGGTCACTTATACGGATGGAAGCATAGAAAACTTTTACATTCCTTTAAGTATGATGCGCGGCGAAAAAACCACCAATGCAACGCTTATTAAAAACTGGTCTTGGGCTAATCCGACCTACGCTTTTTCAGCTTCCAAGGAAGTAAAATCAGTGGAGATTGATCCTTCTCAATTAATGGCTGATATTGACCGGGAAAATAATGTGTTTGAAAGCAAACAATAAATCCAGAGAATCAAAACAGAAATTAAAAAGCCCATAAAACAACATTTTATGGGCTTTTTAATTAATATTTTTTTAAGTTAATCAACAATTAATCTGGGTAAGTTTTCTGGCAATCTTGTCAGCAATTCATAATTTACCTGTTCGCTAAATTCGCTGAAAGACGAAACGCTTATTTCCAAATCGCCCTGTTTTCCAATCAATACCACTTCATCACCTTTTTCTACCGAGTTAATTTGGGTAACATCAACACTAATCATATTCATATTTACAGCGCCAACCACGCTCACGCGTTGTCCGTTGATTAACACAATACCCTGATTGCTCAAATTTCGGCTAAAACCGTGGGCGTAACCAACAGGAATGATGGCTATTTTTATATCGGAATTGGCCAAATAGGAAGTTCCGTAACCAACAAATTCATTTGTTTTAACTTTCTTCACATCCATCACGTGGCTTTTCCAGGAAATAAGTCTTTGCAACGGATTTTCAGTTTCTTTCTTTTTGGTTAAATATTCAATCAAAATTTCCTTGTTGGGAAAAAATCCATACTGAATAATGCCCAACCGCACCATATCCATTTGAAATTTTGGATACCGCAAAGCGGCTGCCGAACAAGCCGTGTGTTTTTGCAAAGGCGTTAGACCTGCGGAAGCTACTATTTTCAGCACTTTTTGGAAAACTTGCTGCTGTTTGTGAATCCGATAGTAATTGGCAATACTTTCTGCACCTGCAAAATGAGTGCAAAGTCCTTTAAATTGTAGATAATCAGGATTATTTTTTAACAATTTCAAGACTGCAGAAAGTTGGTTTGGCGCAAATCCGGTTCTGTTCATTCCGGTTTCCACTTCTATATGAACTTTGGCCATTTTCCCAATTCTTTTGGCCGTTTCAAGCGTTTTTTCTAAACGGTCTTGTTCAAAAACATAAAACTCAATATTGTTTTCAATCGCCCATTCCAGTTGCTCATTGTTGATCAGGCCCATAATCATAATGATGCTGTTTTCGCTAATTGAATTATGGACACGCAGAGCTTCGTCAGCACTAAAAACTGAAAAATGATTGACACCACAGTGTTCGGCCAGCGGAACAAAAACCTCAAGCCCGTGACCATAAGCGTTGCCTTTTACCACGGAAGAAATTTGCACGCCTTTTCCAATATAATTTTTTAGAAACTGAAGGTTGTGTTCCAAGGCAGATTTGCTGATTTCTAAATACGAGGTATGGAGGGATTTCATGATAAAATTCGTAAACTTATTTGATGAAACAATTGCATGGCGTTGGGTAAAATTTCATCCGGAAAATCATAATCGGGATTGTGTAGTGATGGACTTTCTTTACCCGATCCAATGCCAAACATCGCTCCTTTAAAATGTTGTGTGAAAAGACCAAAATCTTCTCCCCATTTAAAAGGAAATTTCCGTTCAAAAATATCAAATGACAAATTTGTCGCGGCTTCTTTGATGAGCGAAACGGCTGAATCATCATTTTGGTTGGCGTAAAATTCCTGCGTCCAGGAATAGGCGATTGGCATTTGATGATTTTCTGAAGCTTCAATAACACAATTTGTTAAATCAGCAGTTAATTTTTCCATCGTTTCCTCATTCCAGGTGCGAATGGTTAATCGTATTTCTCCATAACCCGCTGAAATTCCGTAAGCAATTTCGCCCATTTCAATATGAATTGGGGTGATGAGCGTAAAATCGTTTCGATTTGTGTCGTTGTTGGAAAGTTTTGCCGATTCCTTCAAAATTTCAGCAATGGCAAGCGCCGGATTCAAGCCGTTTTCCGGCTCGGCGGCGTGCGCGGTTTTTCCGTTGATTTTAATAATGATGCTTTTTACGGCGGCCGTAAACGAATTGTTTTTAACAACAATTTGGTTTAAAGGATAGGCAGGAAGGTTGTGAAAAGCAAAAATATAATCAGGTTTTAAAGCTTCAAATTTTGGGTCGGCAAACACTGCTTTTGCACCTTCGCCATCTTCTTCCGCAGGTTGAAACAATAAAAATACTTTCCCGGTTTTAGGTTTTTGTTCAGATAAAATTCTGGCCAAGCCCAATAAAACTGTGGTGTGCCCATCGTGACCGCATTTATGGGAAACGCCTTCGATGGTTGAGGCATGAGCAAAAGTGTTGATTTCCTGAATCGGCAAAGCGTCTAATTCGGCCCTAAACATCACCGATTTTCCTGATTTTCCGCTGTCAAACTCAGCCACAATACCTGTTCCTCCAATGTTTTCTGTGACTTTGGTTGTATCGCAGGTTTTTAAAAATTCGGCAACCCTGTTGGCGGTGTTATATTCTTTTCCAGACACTTCCGGATGGGCATGAAGCATTTTACGAAATGTAACAAGTTCGTCCAATAATTCTTTATTTAATGTTGTGTTCATCTGTATTATTTTTTAGGGTTCCTTTTCTTCATATTGATTAAAACTTACTATGAATAATTGAGAACCAGTAATAAAATGTTAATAGAAATCAAAAAGTCTAAAAAGGAAGATTTATCAGTTTAAAGCAAAGGTAACCCGATTTTTGCAGAGATTAAAGCTTGCACTGTTAATGATTTCCTATAATTGTATGCTGTCTTTACTGTAATTTCGATATAAATTGCTTTTAAAATATGGCTGGGAATACGGAAGCAGAACCTCAAAATTAAAAAATAACATAATTCTGTGAAATGATTTATCTTAGCCAATCAGAAAATAAAGTATAAATGGCGGTAACCGACAAACAATTTTTAAATCCGGAAAAATGGGTCAGCTTGCATGCCGATTATCTTTTCAATTATACCATTGGCCGGCTTAATGACAGAGATTTGGCCAAAGATTTGGTGCAGGACACATTTTTTTCGGCCCTAAAAGCAAAGGAAAATTTTAAAGGAGAATCAAATGAACGTACTTGGCTCATTGCTATTTTGAAAAGAAAAATTGTTGATTATTACCGCAAAATTAATTCGACAAAAGGCAAGGCCGAAGTACGCATGAATTTTTATGCTGATGGCGAACGGGAAGGAGAATGGCTGGAAGAACGCGCACCAACGGACTGGAGCGGAGAAATTGAAAAAAAGATTGAGAATGAAGAATTGGGCAATGTTTTGGAAAAATGTATCGGAAATTTACCCGATAAATACGCCATAGTTTTTAGAATGAAAACCGTACATCAAATTGAAACTGAGGATATTTGTAAAGAACTTGACATTACCACGTCAAACTTATGGGTCATCATTCACAGAGCACGAACCCAGCTTAGGAAATGCATGGAAGATAATTGGTTTAAGAATTAAAATTTTGGTATATGAAATTAACCTGTGATGAAGCGAGTGCGATTTGCGACAAAAGCCAATACAATGAAGCCAGTTTATGGGAAAAAATAAAATTGAAAGTTCATTTATTTTTATGCAAAAAATGCGGACTTTATGCCAAACAAAACAAGATATTGAGCACTTGTCTGAAAAAACTTGAGGAAGAAGAATGTCATAAAGCGCACCATTTAAACCAAGAAGAGATAAATAGTATGGCGCAGGAATTAATAACCAAAATAGAATCCTAATCCATAAAAAAGAACTTTAAGATTGCTGTTGAGAACTAATTTTTTCCAAAATTTACTTTTCCCAGCATGACCTTTATTTCCTTTTAAAATTAAAATTAGATGAATTTTTTACCTGAAAAAATAGATGATTACGTTGTAAATCATTCCCAAAAGGAACCTTTACTTTTACAGCAATTAAATAAGGAAACTTGGCAAAAAGTACTGAATCCACGAATGTTAAGCGGTGGCTATCAGGGCAGAATTTTGGCGATGATTTCAAAATTGATCCAGCCAAAAAACATTTTGGAAATAGGAACTTATACCGGTTATTCGGCTTTATGCCTGGCGGAAGGACTTCAAAAAAACGGAATGCTATTCACCATCGACAAAAATGAAGAACTGGAAGATTTTGCCAAAAAATATTTTGACCAATCGGCTTATAACGCACAAATTAAGCAATTGGTTGGAAATGCGTTGGAGATAATTCCGACATTAAATGAGAAGTTTGATTTGGTTTTTATTGATGCGGATAAATCAAACTACACTACTTATTTTAAGATGATTATAGGCAAAATGAATTCGGGCGGGGTAATTTTATCGGACAATGTGTTGTGGAGCGGAAAGGTTGTCGCCGAAATTGAACCCAATGATAAAGACACACAGGCCTTACTTGAATACAATGAATTGCTAAATAATGACGATAGAATTGAAACAATTTTATTACCAATCCGTGACGGATTGTCAATTAGCAGGGTAAAATAAATGATGATTTAAAGATTATCTTTCTCTTTTAACAGATCCGTTTTCTTCTTCTTTGGGATCTTTAACTTCTTTAACCGGTGTTGGAGAATTTTCAGCTACATTTTTATGATCTTCTGTTGGTGTTGCGGAATTTTCAACAGCACTTTTAACATCTATCGCCGTGGTCGATGAATCTGCGGTGATATTGGCTGAAATGTCTGTTACGGTATTTTTGGCATCTTTGGATTTGCTGAAATAACTCACCAAATTTCCATCGGCATCTTTCGTAGGATTTATGGAGTTCTCTATGTCACTTCTAACTTTTTTCATAGGGTTAGAGAAATCATCAAAATTGTCTTTTATCCTGTTTACCTCATTTCTCACTTTGGCGGCAACATCAATATCAATGTCATTTTTTTCGGCACTATTGTGTATTTCTCGTTTAATATCGTTGGTGGCGTTTTTAATTTGGCGCATCCCTTTTCCCAGTTCTCGGGCAATTTCGGGCAATTTATCTGCACCAAAAACCATGACAACCACCAAAAGAATTACAAATATTTCGCCGCCGCTGATAAATAAAAACATGTTCCAATATTTTAGTTTACAAAGATAGTTAAAAAATGACGCAATGAATAAATCTTAACAAACCCTATAAAACAATTAACATATTAAAAACAAAATTTAAAATACACTTACTTTTTGGTGAGCATGCGTTTTATTTCATTCAATTTCATCAACGCTTCAATAGGGGTAAGCGTGTCAATGTTGGTGGAAAGAATTTCTTCTTTGATGTTTTCGAGCAAGGGATCATCCAGTTTAAAAAAGCTTAATTGCATATCGTTTTCCGAAGCCGTTTTCAAGGTTTCTTTTACGGATGAATTGGTATGATTTTTTTCCAGTTGCTTCAGCATTTTTGTGGCTCTGTGAATAACGGATGACGGCATTCCGGCCAATTTGGCTACGTAAATACCGAAACTGTGTTCGCTGCCTCCTGGAACCAATTTTCTTAAAAAAACCACTTTGTCTTTCAATTCTTTTACCGAAACATTGAAGTTTTTGATATGCTCAAAAGTATTGGTCATATCGTTTAATTCGTGGTAATGTGTGGCGAACAATGTTTTTGCTTTGGACGGATGTTCATGCAAATATTCTGCAATGGCCCAGGCAATTGAAATTCCGTCGTACGTGCTTGTTCCCCTTCCAATTTCATCCAACAACACCAAACTTCTTTCTGAAATATTGTTCAAAATACTGGCGGTTTCGTTCATTTCAACCATAAACGTTGATTCGCCCATAGAAATGTTGTCGCTGGCGCCAACGCGGGTAAATATTTTATCGACCACCCCAATTCGGGCGTTTTGTGCAGGCACGTAACTGCCCATTTGCGCCAACAACACAATTAAGGCAGTTTGGCGTAAAATGGCCGATTTACCGCTCATATTCGGACCGGTAATCATGATAATTTGTTGTTGGTTTCTGTTTAAAACAACATCATTGGCAATATATTCTTCGCCTATTGGCAATTGTTTTTCAATCACAGGATGGCGGCCGTTTTTAATTTCCAAATCGGTGCTTTCATCCAAAAGCGGACGCACATAATCGTTTTGTTTTGCCACTTCGGCAAATGAACTTAAACAATCAATTTGGCCAATCAATTGGGCATTTAGCTGTATGGGTTGAATGGAATCCATCAGTGAACTGATGAGTTCCGCAAAAAGCTCATTTTCCAATTTTCCTATTTTCTCTTCGGCACCTAAAATTTTGGTTTCGTATTCTTTTAATTCTTCGGTAATGTAACGCTCGGCGCTCACCAAAGTCTGTTTTCGAATCCAGTCTTCCGGCACTTTGTCTTTGTGCGTATTTCGAACTTCAATATAATAGCCAAAAACATTGTTGAAGGAAATTTTTAAGGAAGAAATTCCGGTGCGCTCAATTTCACGCGCCTGCATATTGTCCAAATAGCCTTTTCCCAACGTTGAAATGGCGCGCAGTTCATCCAGTTCTGCAGAAACGCCATTGGCAATGGCATTTCCTTTTGAAATGTTTACCGGCGCTTCTTCATTTAATGTTTTGGTAATTTTTTCGCGAATGGTGGTGCAGCTTTGCAGTTGCTCGCCAATTATTTTTAGTGCTTCGTTGTTGCTTATTTCGGCAGCTTCTTTTATGGGAATGATGGCGTTCAGGGAATTTTTAAGTGCCACAACTTCTCTCGGATTCACTTTTCCCACTGCCACTTTTGAAACCAACCGTTCAATATCGCTGATTTGCTTTATTTGATAGGTGGTCAACTCAAAAAAATCGTCGTTGTCTATAAAATATTTTACAATATCGTGGCGTCTTTTAATGCGATTCAAGTCTTTTAAGGGAAGTGCCAGCCAGCGTTTAAGCAACCTGCCGCCCATTGGCGAAATGGTTTTGTCGATCACATCCAAAAGCGTCACGGCATTTGGTGAATTGGAATGATACAACTCTAAATTGCGGATGGTAAATCGGTCCATCCAAACATAGTTTTCTTCGGATATGCGATTGATAACCGAAATATGCTCTAATTTGTTGTGTTGCGTTTCTGAGAGATAGTACAAAACCACCGCGGAAGCGATGATGCCTTCTTCCAATTCTTCAATCCCAAAACCTTTAAGGGTTTTCACTTTAAAGTGGTTGGTCAATGCTTCGTTGGC
>DATIRG010000111.1:0-5122 GCA_035470005.1 Lutibacter sp.
TCGACCAATATAACGTTATGGTCTCTCTTTTCCAATTCCTTTGCTAATTCTATGTGTGGCGTGTTTTTGTTAAATACGGTTGCGTGGTCAAATTTGTTGACTATTTCAGTAGCAACAATTTTTTTCAAATCCCCAAAATCAATCACCATTCCATATTTCACGTGGTTTGTATCACTTATTGGCGTTCCAATAACCGTTACTGAAAGTTTATAACTATGACCGTGTATATTTTTACATTTTCCGTCATAGCCGTACAAGGCATGTGCGGTTTCAAAATTAAATTGCTTTGTGATTCTAATCTTACTCATCTTCCTTAAAAATATTTAAATTTATTCTTCAAGATCTTTTCTGTTTTTGGCTTTGTAATAAATAAAATAAGCCAGGGCTGCCAATAAAATAAACGGCAAATAGGTTCCAATTATAATACCTGTTTCATAATTTTTATCAGGTGCGTTTTTAATTTTTTCCTCAATGTTAATTTGCAGAAAAAACAAGATAAAATTGAACAACATTTTGTTACTTTTTAAATTTTAGCAAAGCGTTTTTTGTAGATTCAGACAGCACCAATGTACCGCTGATTTTCGCTCTTTCTTCCAATAATATATCCCAATGTTCCGTGCCTTCCCACAAAACTTTTTTCATTTCTTTCAACGCTTCCGGATTGTATTGCGACAATTTCAAGGCTAAATTATCCACTTCCTTATCCATTTCATTTATAGATTCAAAAACTTTGGCAAACAGTCCTTTCTCTTTCGCCCAATAGGCATTTTGCCAATTGGTGGCATCTAATGCTAATTCGCTTAAAGCAGCCACACCCATTTTACGTGAAACCGCCGGCGCAATCACAAACGGACCAATGCCAATAGTGAATTCCGATAATTTTATGGAAGCCTGTTCCGTGGCAAAACAATAATCGCAGGCCGCAGCCAATCCCACGCCACCGCCAACCGCTTTTCCCTGAACACGGCCAATAATTAATTTTGAGCATTTGCGCATCGCATTAATCACATTGGCAAAACCCAAAAAGAAATTATTTCCATCATCAACATTTGTAACGGCACTTAATTCATCAAACGAAGCGCCTGCACAAAAAGTGGTTTCTTTCTCGCTTTTTAAGATAATCACATTCACCTCTTTATTCGCACTTAATTCATTAAAAGCTCCCGCCAAACGAGCTAACAGCTCACCGGGAAGCGAATTGCCCGCCGGATGAAAAAACTCAATGACGGCAATTTTGTTCTGAATATGCGTGTATAAACTTCCGTTTTCCATAATGTCCAAAGTTACGGGTTTTTATATAAATATTTCCTTCTAAATTTAAACACCAAAATTCCGGCCCGCATTAACATCCACACCGTAAAAGCCAGCCAAACAGCGTACAATTTTAAATTGAAATAATCTCCGATTAACAGCACGGGAACAAACCCCAAAAAAGTGGCAGTCAGCAGTAAATTACGTAAGGTTGCCGCTTCGCCCAATCCTTTAAATATCCCGTCGAAAACAAAAGCAATCGCATTAATTGGCTGCATTATTAACACCAGCCAAAAAATACCGTAAAAAGACTCCAGTACTAACGGATCTTTTGAAAAAAGCCGGCCAATGGGAAAATAGAATACCGCGCAAATCAGCGCCAGCATTAAGGAAACCACAATAGAATACCGACTTAATTTAATACTGAGTCGCCAAAGTTTCTTGTAATTTTTTTCACCCAATAATTTTCCCGAAACAATATCGCCAACACTGGAATAGCCATCAATAAAAAAAGCAAAAAACAGCCATATTTGGAAGGCAATGGTTTGCGCCGCTATATAGTTGTTTCCATATTTTGTGGCGTAGGCATTTGCAAGATACAAGGCAATGTTTAACGCCAATGCCCTTCCCATTAAATTTAGACTTAATCCCAATAAATTTTTAATTTCTTTGTTCAGGGTAAACGATAATTTTAGACTAAAAGGCGTTTTTTTCAACAACAATATCAATGATAAAATGGCCATAACGGCTTGCGCAATCACACTTGCCCAAGCGGCTCCTTTTACATTCATTGGATCAATAAAACCGTCAATACCAAATACCAGAACAAAATCCAGCCCAATATTAAGCGATGCGCCGATGATGCTTATCACCATTGGCCAATAGGTGTTTTGCAACCCTCTAAAAACTCCAAAAACCGAAAACACAAAAAGCGTGAGCGGAAAGCCAATGGCACGGATTTTATAATAATCAATTGAATATCTTAAAATAAGTCCGTCGGCATTGTAAAGCCGAAAAATCTCCTCAACAAAAAATACGGTAATGAACCAAATGATACTGCTTAAAATTATATTAATCATAATAATTTGAGCCGGTAATGAAGCTATTTCGTCCAGCTTTTTAGCGCCTAAATATTTTGAAATGGTGGCCGAAATGGCCGAACGCGTTTGCGCCAAAATCCAAATCATCGCCGAAATAAAGGAACCCGCAATACCCACCGCGGCAAGTGCTTCGGTTGGATTTTCGGTTAAATTCCCAACAATGGCAGTATCCGTAATTGAAAGCAAAGGCTCGGCGATACCAGCAATAATGGCGGGAATTGCCAATTTATTAATACCTTTAAACGTAATGTTCGACCGTTTATACATTCATTATTTTTTCATAACAGTAAAAAGGAAACGCACTTTGTTTTGGAAAATAAATGCTTTCCAATTTTACATAATTGCGCTGTTCGTAAAACTTCTGATTTCTTTTATTTTGGCTGAAAGTGTCTAACCTAATGGAGTTATAGTTGTTTTCCCTGGCATATTTCTCGGCAAAATCCATGAGTTTTTGCGCATATCCTTTTCCCTGAAAATTAGGATCAACCGCCAAACGATGAATATAAAGATTCTTGTGATTTTTTGTCAGCCATTTAACATCTTGGTATTCGGCATCTTCATTTTCGGTAAGCACTATTAAACCAATAATACTGTTTTTGTCCTCCAATTTCCAAAGTTCCTGTAATTCAATATCTTCGAGCAAATCTTCTCTTTTAGGATATTCTTCATTCCATTGAAAAATGCCTTGATCGATCAGGTTTTTCCCGCAGCTTTTTACTACAGTAAGCAATTGATCCAAATCTTGTTTTGAAGCTTTTTTAATCAACATCTTATCATAAATTTATACTAAATTATTTTTTGAGAACAAAATCAATGCTTTCCGCAACCACTTTCTGCAAATGAAAAGGCATCACTGAACTTCCCCAAGGTTGCGTGCAACCCAAAGGATGGTTCATTTCTTCAATAAAAACCAGTTCGCTTTTTGGGTTCCACGAATGTAAGTTTTTTGCTTCTTTAGGAAGCACAACTTCATCATTTTCCCCCTGAATAATTAAGTGCGGAATGTTCAATTTTTCAACCGCATTTTTGATGGTTAAACGCTCTTCATTCTCTTTAAAATTTTGATAAAACGCATACAAATGCGGCATTTTTTGATGGGTCCGGGTATTTAAAATATGAGAAACGCCCAACTTTTTCCAACCCTGCAACTGTTCACCTTCAGGAAAACGTGCGCCAAAATCGGAAACGCCCGCCCAAGTAATCAGTTTGGTTATTTTTTGGTTTTCCGAAGCCTTGATTGATGCAATTCCGCCGCCTCTGGAATGTCCGATTAAAGTAATGTTTTGAATGTCAATTTCATTTTTAAAATCGGGATTGCCGGTTACCCAATTTATGACATCTTCCAAATCATCAAGTTCTTTAATAAAATTATTGTTTCCAAAAGCTTCTAAATCGGGAAAATCTATGGTATTTTCAAATGTCCCTCCGTTGTGCGAAAAATTAAATTTCACAAAAAACAGGTTGTTGTCTGCAAATGCTTCTGCCGCCAAATTCCACGCGCCCCAATCTTTAAAGCCTTTGTAACCGTGGCAAAATATAACCATTGGCTTTTTGGTGTTGTTTTTAAATAAAAAACATCGGTTACGATGGGTTTGTTGTGAATACTGCTTTTTACAATTAAATTGCCGTTTTTTTGCATTGATAAATTTTTAAAAAGGTAAATTTTGATTTTGGATAAAAGGAATTTCCGGATTTAAAATTTCAACGATTATTCTTTTCAATTCCGTTAAAAACGGATCCATATTTTCTTGGGAAATAAGACTTTCATTGGTGCCTCTTTTTTCTGAAAAATTCATTTTAAGGAAGCCGCTGTTCAGATTTTTAAATGAAATAATTCCGGCTTCAACAGGTTTTGAAAAATTACCGCCATTTTCTTCTGAAAACAAAAAACTGTAAAGCATCACCTGCAATGGTTTTGTGTATTTATAATCGCTGCCCAAAACACTAAAATCGGTTATTTTTAAGTCTTTGGCTTCCACTTTTCCTGTTTTATAATCTATAATTCGGGTAACGCCGTCCAATTCGTCGATTCTGTCAACAATTCCTTTTAATTTTATGGAAAAATTAACGCCTTCGATGTTTATTTCGGCGGACAATCCCTTTTCCAACGCAATAATTTTAAGTTGCTTATTTTGATTCAGCAATTGCAATTCCTGATTTAAAAATCGCTTGATATGATTTTTGCACACTTCAAAAATAAGTTTGTTTTTGCCGGTTTCTATATTCCCTTTTTCGTAATATTTCTCGAAATATTTTACAAGCAAATCGTGCTTGTTTTTTTGCATTTCAGCAATATTTTCCCTGCTAATATATTGCTCAATAAACGGTTTATACAAATCTTCCAATACTTCATGAATTACAGAACCCATTGTATTGGCAGCAATGGTTTCCTCAACTTCATCTTCTTCATAAATCTCCAATATGCGCTGTTCATAAAATTTCACCGGATCATAAATGTAGCTTGCCAGTGCTGACGGTGAAATGCCTTTGGTGAACACTGCCTGTAATTTTTCCATTATTTCAGGCGTTTTTTCAATTTGCAGTATAGGAAAATTAGTGAGTTGCACTTTAGGACTGATGATTGTTTTTGTAATATCGGGGTTGTTGATTTCAAGTTGCGTTAAAAATCGACTTTTTTCACCAGATCCATAGCCATCAGATTCTGTGTTATAAATCAAATAAATGTTTTTTGCCCGATGCAACAATCTCTGAAAATGGTAAGAAAAAATCGCATCCTTTTCCTGATAAGTAGGCAATCCAAAATATTTTTT
>DATIRG010000112.1:0-2325 GCA_035470005.1 Lutibacter sp.
CTTTTCGGAACAAAATATATTCGCCCGTTGATAAGCCAATCTTTTGCAAAATGGACAACCTTTTTACTTTTTGTAGTCTTTTTGTACATCACTTATCATGTATTGGTTCATTTGCCAATCATTGATTTTAGGCCTTACGCCATTGGCAAAAATATTCCTGAAGGAATGAAACAGACCGGACCTGAATTGCCGCCAATTCACGATTTTTATTTGGAGAATATGGAAGGCAACAATGTAACCGATGAATTGTTGGCAGAGGATAAAGCGATGCTTATTGTGGCTTATAATATTGAAAAAAGCGACAGACAAGGCTTTGCTAACATAAAAGAAGTGACTGACAAAGCCAATAAAAATGGCTATAAAGTTTATTTACTGACAGCTTCGTTGGAAGAGGATTTTTTAGACATCAAAGATGAATTTGACTTAAATTTTGACATGTTGTTTTGTGATGAAACCACTTTAAAAACAATTATACGTGCAAACCCGGGAATTGTAACGCTGCAAAATGGCACCGTAACCGGTAAATGGAATTGGATTGATGCGGATAAAGTAAATCTCAATTGAAAATTTAGAAAAAACTTTTAGTTTTTCTAATTCAAACAAAAAACAGCTAAAAAACTTCTTTAAGCTTTTAGCTGTTTTTTTATGTCCTTTTTTTAACTTCTTTATCTAAGGCTTACTCTCAATTATTAAGTCCAAAACACCTCTTTTTATTTTTAAGATGATAATTAACGAATACACCCCAAAAATTTTGGGGTAAAAAATCATATATTCTTATTTTTTAAACACCTACCCCTAAAAAATTGGGGTATAATTCTCAGTAAATTATAAATTATATTAAATAGCCTATAAAAAAATAGGGTATAAATATAAATATCCATAAAAATAACGGTAGTACCCCTATAAAATTTGGGGGTAAAAAATTATATATATATTTTTGCCTCGAAATCAATCAAAAAAAACACTTTATTATGAAGAAAATTGAAGCAATTATCAGAAAATCAAAATTTGATGAAGTAAAGGAAGCCCTGCATCAAATTGAAGTCAATTTTTTTAGCTACTGGGATGTCACTGGAGTTGGAAATGAAAAAGAAGGGCATGTGTACCGCGGTGTTAGCTACAGCACCTCCGACATACAGCGCAGATTTTTGTCTATTGTAGTTTCTGATCCGTTTTTGGACAGGACAGTTGATGCAATTTTAAAAACGGCTTTTACGGGAACAGTTGGGGACGGTAAAATATTTGTTTCTGAAATTCAAGAATCATATAGAATAAGAACAAAAGAAACTGGCTCAGATGCGCTAAAATAAAAAACTACTAACTTTTACATTATGGAAAATACACTATTTACTGTTAACAATGTTTGGATGATGATTTGCACCGCACTTGTATTTTTAATGCATTTGGGATTTTCATTATTGGAAATTGGGCTGACAAGACAAAAAAATACCATCAACATTTTATTTAAAAACGTATTTATTCTTTCGATAGGAATTGTATTATATGCTTTGGTCGGATTTAATTTAATGTATCCGGGCACATTTATCAACGGTATTTTACCCGATTATTTTATCAATTTATTTGGGCTGTCTATGCCTGAAAACGGATTGACTTCTGATTACAATGTTGGTTATACCTACTGGACCGACTTCTTGTTTCAGGGAATGTTTGCAGCAACTGCCGCTACGATTGTTTCTGGTGCAGTAGCCGAGCGCGTAAAATTAGGTTCATTTATGATTTTTACCATTTTTTATGTCGGACTTGTTTACCCAATTACAGGATCTTGGAAATGGGGCGGAGGCTGGTTAAATGATCTTGGATTTTATGATTTTGCAGGCTCAACATTGGTGCATTCTGTTGGCGGCTGGGCTGCATTGATTGCAGTTTGGTTATTGGGCGCCAGAATTGGAAAATTCAAAAAAGATGGCACTATTGGCGCAATTCCGGGGCATAACATTCCTTTGGCAACTGCTGGCGTGTTTATTTTATGGTTGGGCTGGTTCGGATTTAACGGTGGATCTGTACTATCAGCCGATCCAGGAAAAACATCTTTGGTTTTGGTGACTACCTGTTTGGCTGCGGCATCCGGTGGTTTGGCGGCATTTTTAGTGTCATTGCTTCGCCACAAAAAATATGATTTATCAATGTTCTTAAATGGTATACTTGGCGGTTTGGTTGGGATTACAGCCGGGGCCGATATCATGAGTGTAACTGACGCCATTATTATTGGAAGTATTGCTGGAACGCTTATCGTTTTAGGTGTCAGCTTTGTTGACAGAATAAAACTTGATGATCCTGTTGGCGCTATTGCTGTGCATTTAATCT
>DATIRG010000113.1:0-3254 GCA_035470005.1 Lutibacter sp.
GTGCCGATTATGAAATTGGTTGAAATCATTAGTGGTTACAACACTTCTGATGAGGTGACCAAAACCATTATGGAACTTTCGGAAAATTTGCAAAAAATTCCTGTGGAAGTAAACGACTATCCCGGATTTGTGGCCAACCGAATTTTAATGCCGATGTTAAATGAAGCCATAGAAACGTTGTACAATGGCGTTGCCGGCGTTTATGAAATTGATACGGTGATGAAATTGGGAATGGCGCACCCAATGGGACCATTGCAATTGGCCGATTTTATTGGATTGGATGTATGTTTGTCTATTTTAAATGTAATGTACAACGGATTTAAAAATCCGAAGTATGCGCCTTGTCCGCTTTTGGTGAATATGGTTCAGGCCGGAAAACTCGGCATAAAATCAGGTGAAGGTTTTTATGATTATTCTGAATCAAAGAAAGCCGAGAAAATCGCAAAACAATTTCAATAATAATATTTGGGATTTTACCAAAATTCAATAAAAAAGCCGCTTTTAGCGGCTTTTTTTTATTAATTATATTCTTTTTCTTCTTTTCGGATTCTGATCCGATCCAAAAGTACTTTTAGCGATTGTTCCTGGAGCACCCGGACGTTTTCTTCCAAATCCGCCAAAATCAGTTTTTGGTTTTCTGTCTCCGTCACCAGATCTTTTTCTGTCGTTTCCTCTATCGCTGTCGCCGGTTCTTTTTCTTGGACCTCTATCGCCGCCTCTGCTGCTGTCTCCGCCACGAAATCCTCCGCCTCCGCCGCTTCTTGCCTGGCCAGTGCGTTGTTTGGTGGTTATTTCAACATTTACGCTTCTTCCTTCAAAATCAACATCATTTCCTTCAAAAGCACTCATTGTTTCTTTTTCGTAGGTTTTATCCAATTCGAAGAAAGAAAAAGTGTCTAAAATCTCAATTTGTCCGATTTCGATATTTTTAGCAATTCTTTGGTCATTAATCAAGCCAATCAATCTAGCCGGATTTAATTTGTCTTTTTTACCAATATTGATAAAGAAACGTGTCATATTTTCATCGTCTCTACGTTTGCTTCCTCTATCAGAATTTCTGTCAGCACCTCTCATCTGCTCACTGTCATTTAAATCAGGCGCATTTTCGTAATACGTTAAAAAGGTATTGAACTCAATGGATACAAACTTTTTAATCAGTTCTTCACGATCCAAATCTTTCAATTTCTCGTAAATAGAAGGTAAGAAATCACTTATTTCTGTCTCGTTCACCTGAATATCCTGAACCTTGTCAATCAATTTTAACAATTGATTTTGACAAATTTCTTTTCCTGTAGGAATTGGTGTGCTTATGAATTTTTTGCCAATCAATCTTTCAATTGGGTGCAATTTGCTTTTTTCTCTTTGGGTAACAATCGCAATTGAAATTCCTTCTTTACCGGCACGGCCAGTTCTTCCGCTACGGTGCGTGTAAGATTCAATTTGATCCGGAAGTTTGTGGTTAATAACGTGTGTTAAATCGGTTACATCCAATCCCCTTGCGGCAACATCTGTTGCAACCAATATTTGCAACGTTTTGTTACGGAATTTCTCCATAACGCTGTCGCGTTGCGCTTGTGATAAATCGCCGTGAAGCGCATCAACATTGTATCCGTCGCTGATTAATTTATCTGCAATTTCTTGTGTTTCTCTTCTGGTTCTGCAAAAAATAATACAATATATATCAGGATTTACGTCAGCAATTCTTTTGATGGCATTGTACCTGTTTCTTTCAGAAACTACATAATATTGATGTGAAACCTGGTCGGTTCCTTTATTTTTTTCGCCTGCACTAATTTCAATAGGATTCTTCAAATAAGCTTTAGCAATGCCTTCAACTTCTTTTGGAAACGTTGCAGAAAACAACAATGTTTGTTTTTCTTTTGGCGTTACGGCCAAAATTTTATCCAATTCATCTTTAAAACCCATATTCAGCATCTCATCGGCTTCATCTAAAATAAGCCATTTAAGATTTGAAAGTTTTAATTGTTTTCTGTTGATTAAATCAACCGTTCTTCCCGGAGTTCCAACAATAATTTGAACACCTTTATTTAGTTTTCTAACTTGGTCTTCAATGCTGGCACCGCCATAAACGGCAAGTGTTTTAACACCTTTTAAATGTTTTGAAAAATCGGTGATGTTGTTGGCAATTTGCAAAGCCAACTCACGTGTTGGCGATAAAATAATTGCTTGTGTATCACCGCTGCTCGCGTCAATTTGTTCCAAAATTGGCAAACTGAAAGCTGCAGTTTTTCCTGTGCCTGTTTGCGCAAATGCTTTTAAATCTTGCTTGGAAGATAATACTTGAGGGATTGCTTTTTCCTGAATTTCAGTTGGGTTTTCATACCCTAAATCAGTTAACGCTTGTAAAATTTGGCTGTTAAGCCCTAGTTCTTTAAATGTCGACATTTCTGTAAATATTATGATCTACAGATGCCCATCTATAAATCGGTTAAAATCGGGTGCAAAAGTACACTTTAAATACATACGAATAACATTAACAAAATTTATTTTTGTTTTATTTAACGTTAAATACTATTTATTAAGTTATTTTGGGTGTTCCCTTTCAGGTCGCGCTATCCACTATATCTTTTTTAAATTGAAATTTAAAAAAGGATACCGTTGCTATCGCTAACACAAATTAAATTATGATCAATTGAATGATGTCAATTTAATTAATTCGAAATCTAACTTTCTGGAATCCAGATTGATAAATCCATTTTTAACAATTCCCTCATCATCTATTAAAATAGTGCGCGGATAATTGCTGCTTAAATAGTTATGTGCATAACTGTCTTTTGAAAGCAGGTATTGGTTGTCAATATCCAACAATTTTAAGTGAGCATCTGCCGTTAAATTTTGTGGAGAACTTTGCATATTAATGCCAACAAACAGCAAATCGGGATACTTTTTCTCTAAAAATTTTATGCGGTTCGTCAAATAATCGATGGTTATAAACGCCGTTGACCAAAAGTAAATCACCGTATTTTTATTTTTAATAACCTCATTTATTGTTAAGGGAACATTGTTGTAGGATACAATATCAAAATCTTGAAGCGGTTCCTCTTTGGATATTTTATTACAGTCGTTTACTAAATTATTTATCTGTTGCACATATTCTTTGTTGGTACAATTTGTTAAAAACAGATTTAATGCTTCGTCATTGATTTGGCACGCCGATTCATTTTTTAGCAAATCGCTCTCTAAAACTCTTTTCAGCAGTGTGTTTTTAAAATCTTCTGCTGTAATATGTTCGT
>DATIRG010000114.1:0-8274 GCA_035470005.1 Lutibacter sp.
CAAAATGAACAAGGTTAAAATTTATTGCATTTTTCTTATTATCTGTCAAAATTATTGGACAGTCATTCACAAAAACTTTATACATTTGCGCTATGATTTTGAACAAAGATACAGCAAAAAAAACAGCCGCCCTTTTATTGCAGATAAAAGCAATTAAATTACAGCCCAATGACCCATTTATTTGGGCATCTGGATGGAAATCGCCAATATATTGCGACAACAGAACCACGCTTTCTTTTCCGGAAATACGCACATATCTCAGAGAAAATATAGCGAAAATAATTGAACAGGAATACGGTAAACCTGACGTAATTGCAGGAGTTGCCACCGGCGCCATCGCTATTGGAATTTTAGTGGCCCAACAGTTAAATGTGCCTTTTGTATATGTTAGGCCCGAACCTAAAAGTCACGGAAGAAAAAATCAGGTTGAAGGGTTTTTGGAAAAAAACAAAAATGTGGTGGTGATTGAAGACTTAATCAGCACGGGAAAAAGCAGTTTAAATGCTGTAAAAGCGTTGCAGGAAGAAGGCGCCAACGTAAAAGGAATGGTGGCCATTTTTACATATGGATTCGATATAGCCGAAGAAAATTTTAAAGAAGCCAATGTTAAATTGCACACGTTGAGCAACTATGATTATTTGCTGGAGCAATCGCTTGACAATAATTACATTACAGAAAAAGAATTAGAAACACTTAAACAGTGGAGAGAAAATCCGAGTGAGTGGAAACAGTAAAATATAAATTATGAATTTAGAAAGTAAAAAATCAGTCGTAAATAAATCGCAAAAAGAGTTTTTTGAATTTTTGACCAACCTGCAAAATTTTGAAAAATTAATGCCCGAAAACATTGACAAATTTGAAGTTGACGGAGATTCATTTCTTTTCAGCTTAAAAGGAATGCCAGAAATTAGGCTTGTGATTAAGGAAAAAAAGGAGTTTGACAAAGTTGTTTTAAGTGCTGCAAGCAGCAAATTAAATTTTTCTTTAACCACGTTGACGCAACCAATTTCAGAAAATAGCTGTGAACTGCAATTATTGTTTGAAGGTGATTTTAATCCGATGATGGCAATGATGGTAAAAAGTCCGCTTCAAAAATTTATTGATACTTTGGCTGAAAATTCAGAAAAATTATAAATTCGAAAATTTAGTTGCTACGACTCGCAAATTTGATTTCCTTCAAATTAAATTTGCGGGTTTTTTCGTTTTCCAGCGCAACCACCAATTTGCCGTCTTCAAAAACATCCACTATTTTTCCTAAAAAAATTGTGCCTTGAGCATCTTCAAACATTGCGGGTTTTTGAAACTTGTAAAGTGATTTTAAATACAATTCTTTTAATTTTTGAAACTCTCTTCGATCGATATAACCAACAAAATGTTGAATTGAATTTAAAATCTCTTCCAGCAATAAATCCGTGTCAAAAGGTTTTCCGGAAAGTTTTTTTAGGGAAGTAATTTTTCCAATAGTTGCAGGAAACTGTTCTTGATTCACATTCAGCCCAATGCCAATGACTGTTTGTTTGATTAAATTTCCGCTGATAATATTTTCAATTAAAATTCCGGCAAGTTTGTCTTTATCTGCCAAAATGTCGTTTGGCCATTTAACATATAAAGGTGATAAAATATGAATGCGAATAGCTGCCAGTAAACCTAAGGAAACTGCCATACTTAAATAAAACTGGTGCGCAATTTTAAATTCGTCAAATTTTATTAATATACTGAATGTAAGGTTTTTACCAGTTTCAGAATGCCAAGTGGCGCCCATTTGGCCCCTGCCGGCAGATTGATAATTCGCAGTCACAACCGTATAACTTTCCGTATCTTTTTCAACGGCAAGCTTCTTCAGGTACAAATTTGTAGATTCAATGGCATTAAGTTTGATAATATTCATTTAATATAGATTATTTTAGCAAAGTTACTTTACACACATTATGTTGTAAAAAAATAATAACTTTGCACAAAACTAAAAAAAAATTAATGGCAAAAAAAAATAATAACGCAGACGATTTAATTGTAGCAATTTTAAAAGCGATAGATGATGTTAAAGGTGTAAATGTTCAAATTTTAGATTTGAGGGAAATTGATAATACAGTTTGTGATTATTTTATTACTTGCACAGGAACTTCAAACACCCACGTAAATGCTATTTCAGGCATTATACAAAAACAAGTGAGCAAAACAACAAAAGAAAAACAGTGGCACGTTGAAGGTGAAGGCATTGCAGAATGGATTTTATTGGATTACGTAAATATTGTGGTACACGTATTTCAAAAACATATACGCGAATATTATGATATAGAACGATTATGGGGTGATGCAAAAATTACCAAAATTGCTTCTACAAATTAAATTTTACAAATAATTTAAAAAAGATAATGACTCAGAATACTAAAAATACGCCAAATAATAAAGGCATTAAACCTCCTAAATTTAATTTTTATTGGATTTACGGCGGTATTTTCGTTCTATTTCTTGTATATCAATTTTTTAGCGCTGGAGATTTATCCTCCAAAAATTTGAGCCAAAATGAATTTAAAACAATTTTGGCAGAAAATGATATCTCCAGAATTGAAATTGTAAATAAAAATATTGCCAATATTTATATTAAAAAAGAAGCGCAGGACAAGGAAAAACATAAAAAAAATAAAGCTTCTATGTACGCTGGCGATGCGCCAATGTATTCTTATTCCTTCGGTGATTTACAAAATTTTGAAAAGGAATTAGTTGCCGAAAAAGAATTAAAACAACTCGATTTTGATGTTAAAAACATTGAAAGAACAAACTTTTTTGAACAAATTTTAATGTACTTGCCTTTTATATTTTTAATTGGTTTGTGGATTTATTTTATGCGCAGAATGTCTGGCGGTGGTGCCGGAGGCGGTGGCGGACAAATATTCAGCATTGGAAAATCCAAGGCAAAATTATTTGACCAGGACCAGAAAGTAAAAACTACTTTTAAAGATGTGGCCGGATTGGAAGGTGCAAAAGAAGAAATTCAGGAAATCGTGGACTTTTTAAAAAGTCCGGACAAATATACCGCACTTGGTGGAAAAATTCCGAAAGGCGCCTTATTGGTTGGCCCTCCGGGAACAGGTAAAACATTATTGGCAAAAGCTGTTGCGGGAGAAGCAGGCGTTCCTTTTTTCTCACTTTCAGGGTCAGATTTCGTTGAAATGTTTGTTGGAGTTGGAGCTTCGCGTGTAAGAGATTTGTTTAAGCAAGCGCAACAAAAATCACCATCCATCATATTTATTGATGAAATTGATGCCGTTGGGAGATCTCGTGGAAAAAACAATGTTACAGGAGGAAATGATGAAAGAGAAAACACCTTAAACCAGTTATTGACCGAAATGGACGGTTTTGGAACCGATACCAACGTGATTGTAATTGCTGCCACCAACCGAGCAGATGTGTTAGACAAAGCATTATTGAGAGCTGGACGTTTTGACCGTCAGATTTATGTGGACTTGCCAAACCTAAATGAAAGAGAAGCGATCTTTAAAGTTCATATTTTGCCACTGAAACTTCATAAAGACGTAGATATTAAATTTTTGTCGCAACAAACACCAGGGTTTTCTGGAGCTGATATTGCAAATTTATGTAATGAAGCTGCTTTAATAGCGGCTAGAAAAAGCAAAAAAGCAGTACATCATCAAGATTTTCTGGATGCTGTTGACAGAATTGTGGGTGGTTTGGAGAAAAAAAATAAATTAATTTCTCCTAGAGAAAAGAAAACGATTGCTTTCCATGAGGCAGGCCATGCAACAGCCAGTTGGATGTTAGAACACGCTGCACCATTGGTAAAAGTAACCATTGTTCCAAGAGGTCAATCATTAGGCGCTGCTTGGTATTTGCCGGAAGAACGTCAAATTGTGCAATCTGAACAAATGTTGGATGAAATGTGTGCAACACTTGCAGGAAGAGCTGCAGAGAAAATCATGTTCGATAAGATATCGACAGGTGCGTTAAGTGATCTTGAAAAAGTAACGAGACAGGCAAGAGCGATGGTTACCATTTATGGATTAAATGATAAGATTGGTAATTTAACTTATTATGATTCATCAGGGCAATCCGATTATAACTTCACAAAACCATACAGTGAAGATACCGCGCAAATTATTGATAAAGAAATTTCTAAAATAATTGAAGAGCAATATCAAAGAGCCATTCAAATTTTGAGTGAAAACAAAGATAAGTTGATTACTCTGGCGGAAAAATTATTGGAAAAAGAAGTGATCTTCAAAACAGATTTAGAAATTATTTTTGGAAAAAGAGCTTTTGAAAATGAGTATGCAGAAATAATTCTTGTTGAAGAAGCTGAAGAAGAAACTAAAGAAATTACGCAAGAAACAAATATTGAAAATTCAGTGGAAACACGAGAGTAAATTGCCAACTTTTTTATATTTTTGGAATTATTCAATTCAAATAATGGATTTTTTCAAAAAGTTATTTAATAGCCCTAAACAAAAAGAAACTCTGGATGAAGATTTAGAGTTTCAAAACTTGCCAATTGATCAGATATTTGTTAAAAATTTCATCAAAAACAAAGGCAAGTTTTTGTATTGCACCACTTTACAGGAGGTGACGGCAAATTTATCCAATATTATTCAGGAGAATTCTTGGAAAACCATAAGTTGTAATGATTACGATTTACTTAAACTTGTGAAAGCAATTAAGATTGAAACCACAGAGGAATTAAATAAAAAAACGCCTTTTTTTTTAAGCTGCGAACATCTTATTGCTGAAAACGGCAGTATTTTATTCTCATCAAACCAACTTAAAGAACATAAAATACCTGAATTATCCGAAAACTTTATTGTTTATGCCACCACCAGTCAATTGGTAAATACAAAAGGAGAAAGTTTAACGGGAATTAAATCGCGTTATCAGGGAAATATTCCAAGCAACATAAGCGCAATAAACAATTTTAATATAGATGCCATAGAAGAAGATTTTATGAGTTATGGCAACACAAATTCAAAAAACCTATATTTGCTGTTGTTTGAAGACCTATAAATTATGAAATTAATTGTAAAGCGTACATTATCAGGCCTTGTATTTGTTAGTGTTTTAATATTTTCCATTCTATTCAGTAAAATATCATTTATCTTCATTTTTTTTATTTCCATGCTGTTTTGCCTGTATGAATTTAAAAAAATGATTCAGTTAAAAAGTATATTTCCCTATATTATCGGAACACTGCTTTTTATTTTTGGAAACATATTAAACGTGGAAGATGTTCCGGCAAGAATTATATTTGAGTATGTAGGCGTTATGCTTTTTTTAACTATTTTCATCACTTTTGCTTCAATTCTGTTTGCAAAAAAGGAAGAAGTTGTAAGCCATTTGGGTAAAATTTTTCTTACCATCATCTACATCGTTGTTCCTTTTACTTTAATCGTACAAATTCCTTTTTTAAATGCGTCATTTAATTATGTAAACACCACTATTTTAGGTGTTTTTATTTTAATTTGGACCAGTGATACATTCGCCTTTTTGGTAGGAAAAAATATTGGGAAACATAAATTATTGGAACGCATTTCACCCAATAAAACAATAGAAGGTTTTATCGGTGGTATGGTTTTTACTTTTTTGGCAAGTCTTGTTTTGGCGAACCAATTTACTTCTCTTACCCAAAAACAATGGCTTGTTATTGCTGGAATTGTTAGTATCTTTGGCGTCTTGGGCGATTTAATAGAATCAATGTTCAAAAGACAGGCAGGCGTAAAAGACAGCAGTAATTTTATTCCTGGCCACGGTGGATTTTTAGACAGGTTTGACAGTGTTATTTTTGCTGCGCCATTTATTTTTATTTACTTACAATTAGTACATTAATTTATGTTTCATAAAGAAGGTTTTAAAATAATAATCATTGCCACTTTTATTGTAGGTTTAGGCATCTTGGCCATTGACAAGCTTGTTGAATTAATTTGGCTAAACAAATTATTATCGCTCGTATTTCTGGGTTTTTATGCGTTGATATTACAATTTTTCAGAAATCCGAAAAGACATACAACAATAAATGATTCAGATATTATTGCGCCGGTTGACGGTAAAGTGGTTGTGATTGAAGAAGTTTTCGAAAATGAATATTTTAAGGATAAAAGATTGCAGGTTTCCATATTTATGTCGCCTTTAAATGTTCATGTAACAAGATATCCAATTGGCGGCGAAGTGGTTTTCAGCAAATATCATCCGGGAAAATATTTAGTGGCCTGGCATCCAAAAGCCTCTGAAGATAATGAAAGAACCACCGTTGTGATCTCCAATAAATTTTCGGGTGAAATTTTGTATCGGCAAGTTGCCGGTGCATTGGCCAGACGCATTGTAAACTACGCAAAACCACAAATGAAGGTGGTTCAGGGCAAAGATGCCGGTTTTATAAAATTCGGATCCAGAGTCGATGTATTTTTACCATTGAATGCTACGATCAAGGTAAATTTGAATGATAACGTTAAAGGCGGGGAACAAATCATTGCGACACTCTAAATTTTTTAAGACTTCGTTATGGTTAAAAAATTAGACATCGCTTTTAAAGAAGCTTACAAAATTTCATCCACTACAACGTTAAAACTTCCTCCTGATGTGATGCTGCAATTATACGCCTATTATAAGCAGGCAACAAAAGGGAGCAATTATGAGCAATCCTCTGGCAATGTAGAATTGAAAAACGCGTTTAAATTAAACGCTTGGATTCAAGTGAGCCAAATTAGCGAGGATGAAGCAAAAAAAGCATATATTACCTTGGTTAATAAATATTTAAAAAACCAATAAACAACAACAACATTTAACCATAAAATAATTGATCTCATCACTTACAAATGGTTCTTAAAACCAAGAAACCTAAATATATAAACTTATAACTAATTACACCATGATGAAAAAAATATACGTATTGGTACTATTACTTATAATGGTGACAATTATTGTGTCCTGTAAAAAAAATGTAAAAGACGAAATGCCGCTAACTGCAAAAATGTATTCAATAATGGCAGATTCTACAATAATTGGCTGGACAGCTTATAAAACCACCGCTAAAGTGCCGGTTAAAGGCCAGTTTTCTGCGCTAACCATTGAAAATGTAAAAAAAGATTCCACAGTGTTGGGCGCATTAAACGGATTAAAATTTAAAATACCGGTAAGTAGTTTAATTACCAATGACACCCTAAGAGACGGAAAATTAAAAAAATTCTTTTTTGGTTCAATGAAAAACACTTTGGAAATTAAAGGAACTGTGCATATGAATAACAATAATACCAGTATGGTTGAACTGACATTGAACGGGATTACAAGAGAACTACCCATTGCCTATATGATTACCGATAACAGGGTCACCATTGTAGGCAATATGGAATTGGACAATTGGCAAGCCAAGGCCGCCTTAGAAGCATTAAATGTGGTTTGTAAGGATTTACATACTGGAGATGACGGCATCACAAAAACGTGGAGCGATGTTAAAATTGAGGTGATAGCCGTTTTTAAACAGGAATAAAAAAAGAAAGATTAGAACACCCATATTTTCTGCTTGCTCAATCTTATTAATACATCAAAAAAAAGCCTGCAATGCAGGCTTTTTTTTAATAATCTAATTGTCTTAGAAAGTCGAGTTTTGCTTTCCAAACATCCAATTTTTCCTTATAAACATTGATTTGATTTTTTACGTTTATAACCAGAGGATTGTCATCAGAAACATTGGATATAAATCCGATATTGTTTTCCAATTGCTGTATTTCTTTAGAAGTTTCCTCCATTTTTCTTCGCACGAAAAGCTGTTCGGAATCTAACTTTCGATAATTCTTTTGTTCGATATAGCTATTCACCAAGTTTTCAAACTTGATCATTTCTATACTTTGCTTATCTAACGAATTTTCGTCTATAATTTTGTCCAATAATTTGTTAAACTTCACTTCAATATGCTTCATTTCTTGAGGCACTCTTCCCATTTCTCGCCATTTTTTTACATAATCTTTAAGCGTATCGATGGTCATTTCAGTTTTGTTTTCAATAGCTTCTTTGATTTCTGCCAAAAGATCTTTCTTTTTGCTGAAAACATCCAGCTCCAATTTTGAACCTTTATCTTGCTGCTGGTGAAACCTGTCAAAGTAATGGTTGCAGGCGTCCTTAAATTCTTTCCACAATTTGTCAGAATATTTTTGGGGCACGTGACCAATTTTTTTCCATTCCATCTGAATTTTTTTCATAATTTCAGTGGAGGCATCCCAATCTTCACTTTCTTTGATGGCTTCAGCCTGCTCAATAAGCGATTTCTTTTTGTTT
>DATIRG010000115.1:0-1807 GCA_035470005.1 Lutibacter sp.
CATACTTGCTGACACAATTTCGGCGGAAGTGATTACAACTTTAACAGATACGGGCTACACCGCTTTCCATATTTCGTCATTGAGACCAAAATCGAATATTTTGGTGTTTTCATCAAACAGAAGAATTTTGGCGATGCTTAATTTATTATGGGGCGTAAAAGGCGTTTTTTACGACCGTTTTGTGAGCACCGACGAAACCATTGAGGATATCAACAGAATGGCACATGAAAGAGGATATATAAAAGAGGGCGATTTTGCCATAAATATCACTTCAATGCCCGTTAAAGAAAGAGGAATGGCAAACACGCTGCGTGTTACCCAATATAAATAAAACGCTAATTACCTAAAGTTTGGAGTAATTGAGTTAGAAAATAAACTTAACCAAAAAACAGTCTAATTTTTATCAAAATTAGACTGTTTTTTTTGGCATCATATTAATAACTATTTACTTTTCAATATCGCATACAAGCCAAAAGAAGCCAGCCAATGGGCACCGGCATATTCACCTGAGTCCATTTTTTCATAGCTGTATTGAAAATGTTTGTTGGCCAAATTGATCATTTTATCGTTATCCAAAGCCTTTCCAATTTCATATAAACACCAGGCACGACTAAAATTCAAGCCGTCCAAATGCGCCAGTTTACCATCGGAGCGGTCCGTAACTTCGGCAACCTCCAAATACTTGGCAGGATTGTTTCTGAAATCGGGCAAAAAAGCGTCGAACCACACTATAAATTCCTCTTTAGGCAGTACTTTCAGCATCAATGAAGCTTCCTGCAAACAAGGCGATAAAAAATCAAATCCGCCCGGTTCCCAGGTAACCGGACAACCTTGATCGTTCATGTAATATGTTTTTGCCTTTTCAGTAATCATCAGCGCCAATTCCGGCGAATATTTTTTGGCGTAATCCAATGCCAGTGACAATCCGAATGCGGTGTTTGGGTGTTCACCAACCCGAATTGGGTAGTTTAATTTTGGCAAAAATTCCATATATTTTTTTTCAATGAGCCCCACCAAAGGTTTTAAATCTTCGTACATCAATTTGGCCTCCGGATTGTCCCAATCCCTCAAGGTTTCCGCAATTTTCAACAACCAGGCCCAGCCGTAAGTGCGTTCAAAATTCTTGTTGTGCTCATCATCAAAATAGTCAATTTCCTGTAAAATATTTTCTTTGGTAATGGTGGTTTTAAGTTTCTTTAAAATGGCTTCATTGTGTTCAAAATTTGGCAATTCCTTCATAATATTGAGCAACGTCCAGTGTCCGTGAACCGACGAATGCCAATCGAAACAGCCGTAAAATGTTGGATGCAATTCGGATGGTTCCTTCAGATAGGATTTATTGCCCAAAACCTGCCCCAAATTATTTGGATATTCCTGTTCGATGCACTCGAAAGCAAAATGATATAAAAACTTCGCGCTTTTTTCATTCAGTTTCGGTTTCAAATAAACTGTTTCATCAATAACAACAACGGCTTCTTCTTTTTCTTTTTTCTTGCAGGAAAAAAAAACAGTCGTCATAAAAATTAAAAAAAATACTTTTCTCATGTCTTAAAATTTTAGATTGGTTTTTATGACAGTTGCGTCATTTAGCACGAATGGAGTTGGCATCATCAATTCCGTTCTTGGCGTTATTTTAAATTGCGAATTGGTAAACAAATCGTATTTGGATTCCAAAACATCAATATCCATCACTTGATTTTTATCGACCACAAACTCAATTTCAATAATTTCATCTTTGCTCGTCCTGTAAAAATTCATAATGGTGCCTTTTTGCACAGAAAACACATACTCGCTACTGGTGACATTT
>DATIRG010000116.1:0-1518 GCA_035470005.1 Lutibacter sp.
AAAAAAATTCGTTGATTCTATCACGGGAATAACCACAAATCCGCTAAAATTAAATGATGTTTACGAGGATATTACGGTGGAATTGCTTTTAAAATCACCGTATAAATCCGGTCAAATAAAGTTGTCTGCCATAAAAGTTAAAGTAAACGGCAAGGTTGACAAGTTTACGGAAGGCACTTTTAAAATTCCGGTGACCATTATCAATGTTCCATTTGGTGTTACTGTCACAACTTTTCCTAAAGAAATTGAAGTGATTTATCAGGCCGGACTTTCAAATTTTAGTAAAATTACCCAGAATGATGTTTCAGTGGTATTTGATTACAAACAATATGAAAACGACACGTTAATCAGATATTTAACGCCCATCATCGTTCAAAAAAGCGAATTGATTTATGCGCTTAAAATAAATCCGCCACAACTGGAATTTTTAATAGAGAAATAAAACGAGCATAACAAATTTTGATATAAAGGAATGATTAAAGGCGAACAGCATCTTTTACCGTTAAAATAAATTTTAATCAGATGAAACGAGCCATAACAAATTTTGAGACATAGTAGAATGATTAATGGCGAACTGCATCTGTACCAATAAAAAATAAAATATAAACAGATGAAACGAGCCATAACAAATTTTGAGACACAGTAGAATGATTAATGGCGAACTGCATCTGTACCAATAAAAAATAAATTATAAACAGATGAAAATAATTGGGTTAACAGGCGGTATTGGCAGTGGAAAAAGCACTGTTTTGGCACTTTTTAAAGAGTTGGGCGTGTTGACTTATATTGCAGATATTGAAGCAAAGAAATTAATGAATGCTGATGCTGAATTAAGGAATCAAATCATTAAATTATTTGGGGAACAGGCTTATCAAAATGAAAAATTAAACAGCGCCTTTATTGCATCGGTCGTTTTTAACAATACAGAAAAATTGAACGCGTTGAATGCATTGGTGCATCCTAAAGTGCGTGAGGATTTTCAACATTTTATAAAAATCCAAAAAGCAGATTTCGTAATTTATGAAGCAGCTATTTTATTTGAAAGCGGCAGTGATCAATTTTGTGATTATATAATCACTGTAATCGCCGATTTTGATCATAAAATTGAAAGAATTATGAAGCGTGACGGGGTTTCCGAAGCACAAATTATGGAGCGGATGAAAAACCAGTCTGATGATGATTTAAAAATAAAAAAGTCTGATTTTGTGATCAGAAATAATCATTTAGATGATACCAAACAACAAGTTTTAACAATTTTTGAAATGCTTAAGAAATTAAAAATTGCATAATAATTTTCATAAATAATTGTTAAAGAAATAATAACTATGTTAATCTACGTTAAATAACAATGAATATACTGTTAAACGTGTAAATTTGGATGATGAGGAAAAGGATATTTGTGCTCATTGTTATTTTGATGAGTGTTGCTTTAATCGGCATCATCTCGGTTCAGGTATTTTGGATAAAAAATACGGTGCAGATAACGGAAGAGCAATTTTCGGCAAATGTTAAGTTTGC
>DATIRG010000117.1:0-2454 GCA_035470005.1 Lutibacter sp.
ATTTGAATGGTGTTTGTTGCGGCGCCTTTTCGAAGGTTATCGGCCACAATCCACATATTTAAAGTGTTTGGCTGTGATTCGTCTCTTCTGATTCTGCCTACAAAAACTTCATCTTTATTGTGCGCATACATGGGCATCGGATACGTATTGGTATCTAAATTGTCCTGCACAATCACCCCAGGTGTTTCGCTTAACAATTTGCGGACTTCGCTCAAGTCAAAATCCTTTTCAAACTGAACGTTCACGGCTTCTGAGTGTCCTCCGGACGTTGGAATCCGAACCGCTGTTGCGGTAACAGAAAAAGAATCGTCGTTTAATATTTTCTTTGGCTCTTTCACCAATTTCATTTCTTCTTTGGTGTAACCGTTTTCTAAAAATACATCACACTGCGGAATGGCGTTTCTGTTAATTGGATAATGATAAGCCATTTCACCTTTGATGCCTTTCGATTCATTTTCAAGTTGTTGCACCGCTTTTACGCCTGTGCCCGAAACAGATTGGTAAGTGGAGATCACCACACGTTTCATCTTGTATTTTTTGTGCAAAGGCGCCAACGCCATCACCAATTGAATGGTTGAACAGTTTGGGTTTGCAATAATTTTATCTGCTTTGGTCAACACATCACCATTAATTTCAGGAACCACCAATTTTTTGGTTGGATCCATTCTCCAGGCAGATGAGTTGTCGACAACCGTTGTTCCAACTTTAGCAAATTTTGGGGCCCACAATTCGGAAGTCGTTCCTCCAGCGGAAAACAATGCAATATCCGGACGTGCATCAACGGCATCCTGCATCCCAATAATGCTGTGCTTTTTTCCTTTATATTCAATTTGCTTCCCAACAGAACGTTCTGAAGCAACCAATAACAATTCCGTAATTGGGAAATTTCTTTCCGCCAACACTTGTAACATCACGTTTCCTACCATACCGGTAGCGCCTACAACAGCTACTTTCATTTACTTATTTTTTAATTTTTATACTGTTGCAAATTTTATAAAAAAATGTAAGAAACAAGCACTAAATTATTGAAAATTAACAGATAAATAATTTTTTGTTAAAAAAATGATAAAAGATTTGTAACCGAAATAGTTATTATAAAAAATGTAATTTTGCAAAAAATCAGAAACAATGACTACTACAGGAAAAATAGAATTGATGGCTCCCGCCGGAAGTTTTGAATCGTTGCAGGCCGCACTTGACAATGGCGCCGATTCAATTTACTTTGGCGTTGAGCAACTTAATATGCGCGCAAGGGCTTCCATAAATTTTACGATGGATGATTTGAAAGAAATTTCGGCGCGATGCAAAGCAAAAAATGTACGAACATACCTTACTTTAAATACCATTATTTACGACCACGATTTATCGGTAGTAAAAACCTTGCTTCAAAAAGCAAAAGAGGCGGATATTACAGCAGTTATTGCTATGGATCAGGCGGTTATTGCTTCAGCAAGAGCCATTGGAATGGAAGTTCATATTTCAACCCAAATAAATGTCACCAATATTGAAACGGTGAAATTTTATGCCATGTTTGCCGATACGATGGTGTTGAGCCGCGAATTAAGCTTGCGTCAGGTGAAGAAAATTACCGAACAAATTGTGAAAGATGATGTGCGCGGACCCTCAGGAAATTTATTGGAAATTGAAATTTTTGGACACGGTGCCTTGTGTATGGCGGTTTCAGGAAAATGTTATATGAGTTTGCATTCTTCAAATTCTTCAGCAAACAGAGGAGCCTGTAAACAAAATTGCCGAAAAAAATATACGGTGATCGATCAGGAAACCGGATTTGAAATGGAACTGGACAACGAGTATATTATGTCTCCAAAAGATTTGTGCACCATCGATTTTTTGGATCAAATTGAAGATGCCGGCGTAAAAGTATTAAAAATTGAAGGCCGGGGAAGAGCTCCCGAATATGTAGCGAACGTCATTAAATGTTACCGTGACGCCATTGACAGTATTGAAGCAGGAACTTACAGCAAGGAAAAAGTGATTTCCTGGATGCTGGATATGGAAAAAGTTTACAATCGCGGATTTTGGAGCGGTTATTATTTGGGACAAAAATTGGGGGAATGGAGCAACGGTTCCGGAAGCCACGCAACGCAAAAAAAGGTTTATGTGGGGAAAGGGATGCATTATTTTCCCAAAACCAACATTGCCGAATTCAAGATTGAAGCGTACGAAATTGCCATTGGCGACACCATTTTAATTACGGGCCCTACCACCGGAGCAAAAGAAATGGAAATTACCCAAATGTTCATCAATGACGTTGCTGGAGAAAAAGCCTTAAAAGGCGATTCCTGCACTTTTAAAATCGATTTTAGAATTCGTCCGTCGGATAAATTGTATAAAATTGTTCCCATGAATGCAGAAGTTGGAAACGCGATAGTTGAAGTAGGGTAAAAAAGTTTGTAGTTTCAGGTTTCAAGTTTGAAGTCCGAAGTTGGAAGT
>DATIRG010000118.1:0-2001 GCA_035470005.1 Lutibacter sp.
TGCGGATGATTTAACGGATCCTGCGCCAGCAACAACTTTTGCGCATTTGGATGCCACAACGGTATTGTCGCGTAAAATTGCTGAGTTGGGTATTTATCCAGCGGTGGATCCATTAGATTCTACTTCAAGAATTTTAACAGCCGACATTTTAGGACACGAACATTACGATTGCGCACAACGCGTAAAAGAATTGTTGCAACGTTATAAAGAATTACAGGATATTATTGCCATATTAGGGATGGAAGAATTATCTGAAGAAGATAAATTAGTGGTTTACAGAGCGAGAAGGGCACAACGTTTCTTGTCGCAACCATTCCACGTTGCCGAGCAATTTACAGGAATTCCTGGTGTTTTGGTTGATATTAAAGACACCATTAAAGGATTTAATATGATTATGGATGGCGAACTTGACAAATATCCTGAGGCTGCATTTAACCTAAGAGGATCAATCCAGGAAGCGATTGACGCAGGAGAAAAAATGTTAGCGGAAGCATAATTCAATTATCAATTAAAAATATGATTTTAGAAATAGTAACACCGGAAGCCACCATATTACGCACACAGGTTGATGTAGTGACACTTCCCGGAAGTGACGGCAAATTTCAGCTGTTAAATCATCACGCGCCAATAGTTTCATTACTTATTGAAGGCGAGGTAAAATTTAAGGGTGCAAACATCACTATTGATGAGCAATTTGAAAGTAAATTTACAAATGTAAAAGGTGAATATTCACTGCCTATTAAAAGCGGCACCATTGAAATGAAAGAAAATTACGTGATTGTGCTTGCCGATTAAAATCAAAAAAAATAATTTATAAAAGTTCCGGTATAGAAAACCGGGACTTTTTTTTGTGCAAAAAAATTGAATTATAACTTTGATAAATGATTAGTTTTAAAGAACTTTAGCTCAAATATTTAATCAACCAAAACTCTTATGAAATTTTATAAATTACTCCTATTATTTTTAATTGGCACCAATTTTATTTACGCACAAACCAAATCGAACACCGTTGAAAATAATGTTATGCCTTCACCAAATTACCGATTGGCTGCTAAATTTTCACCCGATAATCTGGCAAAATTGGTTCATTCAACTAACGTGGAACCGCATTGGCTAAAGAACGGAAATCGTTTTTGGTATCAGTACAAAACAACTTCGGGTTCTAATTATTATTTGGTTGATGCCGACCAAAGGTCTAAAACCAAATTATTTGACAACGAAAAAATGGCAAAGTGGTTAACGGAAATTACCAAAGACCCATATGATGCACAACATTTGCCAAAATTCGATTTTAAATTTGTTAAAAATGAAACCGCCATTCGTTTCAGAATCACTTCAACCGAAGAAGTGGAGGCTGTTGAAAAAGATGAAAAATTGGATAAGAAAAAGGATGAGGTAGAGAAGGATTCAACTGCGGTTAAAAAGGATAAAAAGAAGAAACCTAAAATGGAGAAAAAAGTGTATCACCTTGAGTATAAATTGGGTGATAACAAATTGACCATCATCGACAATAAAAAGGAAGATGAAAAATTAAAACGCTGGCCAAATATTGCGCCCGACAGTTCTGTTGTATTGTTTTCGAAGAATTTCAATTTGTATTGGATGGATAAAGAAAACTTTTTAAAAGCCGTTAAAAATGAAAAAGATTCTACCATTGTTGAAAATAAATGGACAACCGACGGTGTTGAAAATTATGGTTACGGCGGCGAAGGAAGAGATGAAAACAACGAGACAAAAGAAGAAAAAAAGGATGAAAGAAAAGGAATCTGGGGAACGTGGTCTCATGATTCCAAGAATTTCATTTTTCAAAAATCTGATGACAGAAAGCTAAAGGATTTGTGGGTTATCAATTCGGTTGCGAAAAAAAGACCGACGTTGGAAACATATAAATATCATATGCCCGGTGAAGATGAATTTTCAAAAGAGGAATTGTTGATTTTTAACATTGCTTCCAAAAGTGTGACCAAGGTAAAACTGGACACGGTAAAACAACAAAGTTTG
>DATIRG010000119.1:0-5221 GCA_035470005.1 Lutibacter sp.
CTAAAGAAATTCTCTTATCCAAAACGTCCGTTTGTGATTACGCGAGCGGCTTATTCAGGAACTCAACGTTATACATCAACCTGGACAGGCGATAATGTGGCATCATGGGAACATTTAACCATCGCAAATTTGCAGGCTCAACGAATGTGTATGTCGGGATTCTCCTTTGTGGGATCTGAGATTGGCGGATTTGCAGAGCAACCAAACGGCGAACTTTATGCGCGCTGGATTCAATTGGGAATTTTTCACCCATTTTGCAGAACGCATTCATCTGGTGACCATGGTGATCAGGAACCTTGGGCTTTTGGTGAAAACATTACTGATATTGTAAGAAAATTCATTGAAATCAGGTATCAATTGTTGCCTTATTTATACACTGCTTTCTGGCGTTACGCCACCGAAGGCATTCCCATTTTGAAATCTTTGGTTTTATATGACCAGGCAGATGTTCATACGCATTACAGAAATGACGAATTTGTTTTTGGCGAAAAAATATTGGCTTGTCCAATTACCGAACCAAATGCCAAAGGCAGAAGAATGTACGTTCCGGAAGGAAATTGGTATAATTTCTGGGACAATTCATTGGTTAAAGGCGGAAATGAATTATGGGTTGATGCTGATTTAGACAGTATGCCAATTTTTGTGAAAGAAGGCGCCATCATTCCAAAATATCCTATTCAGCAATATGTTGGAGAAAAGGAAATAACCGAACTTCATTTGGATGTATTTTTTAAATTGGGAAAAGAAAAATCTCAGGTTTATGAAGATGCACAGGATGGATTTGATTACAAAAAAGGCAGGTTTAGCTTGAGAAATTTCAATCTTATAGGCAAAGAAGATTCCTTGACCATCCAACAATTTAAATCTGGTAAATTTATCACGTCCTATGAAACTTTTGAAATTAATTTAATCGGATTGCCTTTTGAAATCAAAAAAGTTGAAATGGATAATGTTAAGATTGATTTAGATTCCTGTCTTAATGGAAATGTTTTAGTCATTTCAAAAGAATTTACCGATCTTCATATTATTGGAAGAAAAGCGATAATTTTAGAATAAAGTTTATTTTCATTAGAAGAATAGCATTAAATCAAAAAAAGGCTTCTCTAAATAGGGAAGTCTTTTTATTATAAATTGAAATTTCATATATCATTGTCTGCACAAATATTTTAAAATTGAAGTTGTGCAAGAGTCCTTTATTTTTATACAATTATGTATATTTGATTTATTGAAAATTAAAAAAATCATAATAACAATACAACATGAAACTTTTAGAAAACAAAACAGCTTTAATTACAGGAGCAACCAGAGGAATAGGGAAAGGAATTGCAGAAACTTTTGCAAAACAAGGTGCAAACGTGGCATTTACATACAGTTCATCAAGTGAAGCTGCGGAAGCATTGGAAAAGGAATTGATGAATTTTGGCGTAAAAGCAAAAGGCTACAAATCGAATGCAGCAAATTATGAGGCGGCACAAGAATTGGCGGCTGAAGTTTTAAAAGAATTTGGCACGATAGATATTTTAATAAACAATGCAGGAATTACAAAAGACAATTTGTTGATGCGAATTTCTGAAGAAGATTTTGATAAGGTGATTGAGGTGAATTTAAAATCGGTTTTCAATTTAACAAAAGCGGTTATTAGGCCAATGATGAAGCAGCGCTCAGGTTCTATCATCAATATGAGTTCTGTGGTTGGACTAAAAGGAAATGCCGGACAAACAAATTATGCGGCATCCAAAGCTGGAATTATTGGTTTTTCTAAATCTGTGGCCTTGGAATTGGGTTCAAGAAATATTCGTTGCAATGTGATTGCGCCTGGTTTTATCGAAACTGAAATGACAGCCAATTTACCCGAAGAAACAGTGAAACAATGGCGTGAAGGAATTCCGCTTAAAAGAGGAGGAACTCCTGAAGATGTTGCAAATGCCTGTGTATTTTTAGCATCAGACATGAGTTCTTATATTACCGGACAAACCTTAAGTGTTGACGGTGGAATGTAAGCCTCTTACCACCAAATGTGAAAAATTGGAAAGTACAAGTCGTGATACTTTATAACGGCAGCCAAATCTTAATAATTAAACGACTACATTGATATTAAATGGAAACTGAAAAATTGTTATTGATAATCTTAGCCGCATTTGTGGCTTTATTTATAGCTGTTTTTCAGTACTTTTATAAAAATAAAGAACGGAGCCAATTAACGTATTGGCTCTCATTTTTTAGATTTACAACCATTTTTCTGATATTGTTGTTGCTTATCAATCCTTCTCTTCAAAAAAACAACATTGAGACTATTAAACCAAATTTATTGGTTGCTGTTGATAATTCAAAATCCATAAAATTTAATTCGCAAAATGATGCCGTAAAAAGTCTTGTGGAAAAATTAAAGGAAGATTCGGAGTTAAGTAACAAATACAATATCAGCTTTTTTGGTTTTGGAAGCGGTTTATATCCATTGGATAAACTAAATTTTGATGAAAGCCAAACCAACTTATCGCTGCCTTTTCAAGAATTTTCGAAATTATATAAAACAGGATTAAGTCCTGTGATTTTAATTTCCGACGGAAACCAAACCATCGGAAACTCGGTAGAATTTGTAACTTATAAAAGTCCGGTTTTCCCATTTATTGTTGGAGACACTACTGTTTTTGAAGATATTTACATCGGGCAATTAAATGTGAATCCTTTTACTTTTATCAACAATCAATTACCGGTTGAACTTTTTATCAATTATACAGGAAATAAACCCGTTATTAAAAATCTCAACGTTTATCACAAAGGGACGAAAGTTTATTCGGAGCAATTTCAATTTTCAAAAACGCAAAATGTCAGAACTGCTTCATTTTATTTAACTGCCAATGCAGTAGGAACACAATTTTATGCAGCCACTGTTGATCAGTTGGAAAATGAGCAAAATAAGCAGAATAACACAAAAAATTTCAGCATCAATGTTATTGAAGAAAAATCTAAAATTCTTGTTTTAACCTCCATTGTCCATCCCGATTTGGGAATGTTGAAAAAAGCCATAGAAAGTAACAAACAACGCACAGTGACGGTTTCATCTATAGCAAATTACAAAAATAATATTACTGATTACCAATTGGTTATACTTTACCAGCCTAATACCCAATTCAAAAATATTTTTACAGAAATCAACAAAAAGAAGTTAAATTATTTTGTGATAACTGGACGAAGTACAGATTGGAATTTTTTAAATAGTGTCCAGTCCAGTTTTTTAAAAAAAATAAGTGCCCCGCAAGAAAATTATCTTCCGGTTTTTAATTCAAATTATGCTACTTTTTTAATGAATGATATTGGTTTTACAAATTTTGCGCCTATTGAAGATTATTTTGGGGAGATTTCATTTTTGGTGCCTTACCAGTCTTTATTATTTCAAAAAATCGGGAACATAGTAACAGAAAAACCTTTATTGGCAACTTTTGAAAATAATGGTCAAAAAGCCGCGGTTTTATTCGGTGAAAATTCGTGGCGCTGGCGAATGAACAGTTTTTTGGAAAATAAATCTTTTGAACGTTTTGACGGATTTTTGGCGGGTTTAATTCATTATTTGGTTTCTGCTGATTCTAAAAATAGGTTGAATGTAACTATAAATCCCATTTATTATGCGAATGAAATTATTGAAATTTCAGCAAGCTATGTTGATGAGAATTTCAACTTCGACAGCAGGAGCAAACTATGGATAACGGTTTCAAATGAAGCATCAAAATTCATTAAAAAAATTCCCTTTGCGGCATTAAATAACAAGTTTGTTGTGGAACTTCCAACAATTCCTTTTGGGGAATATTCTTATACGGTTTCTGTTGAAAATCAGGATAACAGCGTTTCTGGAAGTTTTAAAATTCTACCTTTTGAAATTGAAGCGCAGTATACAAACGCCAACTCCCAACAATTAAAAAAATTGGCAAACGAAACAAACGGACGTACTTTTTATAACAACCAAGAGCAAAATTTAATTGATTATTTGATAAAAGAAACTCGTTTTAAAAGCATTCAAAAAAATACCATATCAAAAACACCTTTAATTGATTGGAAATGGATTTTAGGTCTTATTGTGCTTTCATTAAGTTTAGAATGGTTTACTAGGAAATATTATGGCAAGATTTGATTTCTTTTTGAAATAAAACTGTAAAACCCTAATATATTTTAATAACTAATTGATTATTAATGTTTTAAAAATTATTACAAATTTAGCAATTATAAATTTCTTTCGTATATTTGAACAAAATACTAAATATTAAAAAAAAAAAAATGAGCAACGGACAATTACAATTGCCAAAAACGTTAATGCCAATTATAGTAGGCGTAATTATACTGATAATATTTTTATCAAAATCAACAACAACAATCAATTCCGGGGAAGTAGGTGTGTTGTATAAAACATTTGGTGGCGGTGTGGTTACCGATGGATTGCCGCTTGGAGAAGGATTCCATATTGTGGCACCTTGGAACAAGGTATTTGTTTACAATGTAAGACAACAAGAATTGTTGGAAAGAGAAATGTTGGTTTTGTCTGCCAATGGTCTTGAAATTAAATTAGATGCATCAGTTTTATACCAGCCCACAGCAGCTACAGTTGGATTATTGCATCAAACAAGAGGCCAGGATTATCTTTCAAGTGTTATTATTCCTGCAGTTCGATCAGCAACAAGAAGTGTGGTTGGAAGGTATACTCCTGAACAATTATATTCCACAAAACGTGATGCTATTCAATCAGAAATCTTTGAAGAAACAAAAAAAATTGTTGAACCTCAGTATGTTCAATTAAATGCCATTTTGGTTAGGGACGTAACTTTGCCTCCAACAATAAAAGCAGCAATTGAAAGTAAATTGAAGCAAGAACAAGGATCTTTAGAATATGAATTCAGATTAATAACTGCTGCGAAGGAAGCTGAAAAACAAATCATTGAGGCGAAAGGTAAGGCAGATGCCAACCGTATTTTAAGCGCTTCATTGAATGATCAAATTCTTCAGGACAAAGGTATTGAAGCCACGATTAAATTATCAGAATCTCCAAATAGCAAAGTAATTGTTATTGGCGGCGGAAAAAGCGGGATGCCAATTATTCTAGGGAACCAATAATTATTTCCTAATTACAAATAAAAAATGCACCTGTTTGGTGCATTTTTTGTTTCTGTAATTTTGAATTTTGCACATGTAGTTTTTTAAGAAACAAATATTCCATATCTTCTGTATTTATCCC
>DATIRG010000120.1:0-6527 GCA_035470005.1 Lutibacter sp.
TGAGGATAAAATCGACTCCTCTAATGAATCCCGTAATCACAATAATTACGGTTAATGAAAGCGTTAGCCAAATAAGCCATTTGCTGAGGTGGCGCAATTTTTTTTCAAGCGGCGTCATTTCCGCGTCAACTTCTGTGCCTAATTGTTGGATTTTTCCCAATTCGGTAGCGCTTCCGGTTGAAGTAACAATCGCTTTTGCTGATCCTCGTGTAACCAACGTTCCTTTAAATACCATATTGTTTTGCTCTACAATAGGCGTATCGATTGGTAAACTGTCGATTTTTTTTTCAACTTGGGCGCTTTCTCCTGTTAAAGCAGCTTCTTTTGTTGTTAAATTTTCTACGCTAATCAATCGGGCATCTGCTGAAACCACATCGCCAGCTTCTAATATAATGATGTCGCCAGGAACCAAAAAAGAAGCTTTTATGCGAAATAAATTACCCTCTCGCAACACACTTGTTGCAACTTGTCCCATTTGTCGCAATGTTTCCAGCGAATACAAAGCCTGCAACTCCATAAAAAATCCAATGAAAACGGTAATAAATATGACAACAAGTATGGCGATTGCTTCTGCCCAGTCCTTAAAAATAAAAGCAAGTACTGCGGCGGCAGTTAAAATATATATGATAGAATTACAAAATTGTTCCGCGAAGATGCGCCATTTTGTTTTTGGTTTTTTCAGCGGAATTTCATTTTTCCCGAATTGTACAATGCGATCTTTGATTTGTTGTTTGTTCAAACCAATTTTTGCATCGCTATTAAACTGATTTATAATATTTTTTGTGGCAATTGTATGAGGATTCTTAACGATGTATAAGGTTGGTAAATCCATATCAAGGGGAATAAAGCAAAACCTTAAATTAAGCCCAAAATGTCGTTTCTAAAATGATTTCGCTCAGGTTTAGAATTTAATTGGTTTATTAAATCATCAATAATTTGCATGATTTTAATTCCATTCAAAGTCCAATGAATGATTTTCTTTCCGTAAATCGCTAGAATTTTATTGAAAGTTTGATTTAATGCCCGTTTTTCTTAATAATTAGTAAATGGTTTCTAAATCAATTGCCTCATCATTGGGTTCTCTGTGAATATCTTGGTGTTCATAATCCATTTCTTCCACAATAGTTTTTTTAGGCTTCCTGCTAAAAGCATCCAGAATTAATGATGACAATGCGCCTACTACGCCAGGATTTTTTGATATCAGGTTTTCAACGCTCAGCATTAAAGCGCTGCCAATAAAATTTTTAAACGGAACACGCACAACGCCTTGAAACAGCAATTTTGAGAGATAACCGGCGCCTAGGCCAACTGAAGTGGTTAACAAACTGTCTTTTATATTTTGGGAGGCAATTGGCTCTTTAAATAAGTTTTTAATCATATTTATGGGTTTTGCATTCTCATAAATCATATAAGACAGCTCTTTTAGCAATTGTTCATCTTCAGCCTTTTTAAACTTCAACAGTTTTATGGCGTCTTCAAGTTCCGCTAGCGATTGTATCTTTTCCATTATCTATTGTTGATTAAGTATTTGTTTAACAATTGAATCGCCAATTGGCTTTTTAATCCAGTTGTAGAGAAAGAAATAGAACAGGATGCCTATTACAAGGTAAAATGCGGCAACAATAAAAAATCCAACAAATAAATTATCGAATAATTCGCCCAATAAGAGAGCAATTCCAATACTCAAAATAAGGGTAAAGAAAAAAAACACCAACACAACAATGAGCCTTGAAATTAATGAGGGAACAATAATCGCAGCTGTTTTTAATAATTTGAACTTTATGAGTTCATAGTTCGTTTTGCCGTATTCTTCAATTTTCTCAAATAATAATTCAATTAAACTTTCTGAGGTACTCATCTTTTTGCCTTTTAAAATTGCAACTGTGGATTTAAAAATTATTTGACAATTAGTGGAAAATTCATGTTGAATTCCCGCTAATTGTCAAATTTTTGAACTTTTCCATTTTTTGAGTTTATGGAAATTGTTGTTATGCTTCTACTTCTTCTCCGTATTTATTTTTTTTTGCCATTCTTTCTGCTTCATGTTTCGCTTTTTCAGTAACTTTTGCGGCCTCATGCTTCGCTTTTTCAGTGAATTCCTCAGCTTTACGTTTGGCTTTTTCGGCCATGTCAGCAGCTTTTTCTTTTAAATCTTCGAATTTTTCGTTGATGTTTTCAATAAAATCATCATATTTTTCTTCTAAATCATCGGCAATCTTTTCCCCTTTTTTAATAATTTTTTTGCGTGTAGAGGAACCTTTATCCGGTGCAAACAAAATTCCCATTGTAGCTCCAATTGCCACTCCAGCCAATACGCCTAATAAGATATTTCCAGTTTTCATGATGTTGTTTTTAATAATTTTACAATTGTTTTAATTTTAATATTCCGGACTTTATTTGTGGGGAAATATCGTCCGGAATAAAGAATAAGAAACTTCTTTTACAAAATTTCTATCGTTTTTGGTTTTTGTTTTTTAGCTTCCTCTTTTTTGGCAAGACTAAATTTCAAGATGCCGTTTTCATATTTGGCTTTTATCTTTTCATCGATTACAGTTTCAGGAAGCTGTAAAGATTTTTCAAAAGAATTAAAGCTAAACTCTTTACGCGTATAGTTTTCGTCTTTTACTTCTTTTCTTTCTTCTTTTTTTGCCTTAATGTTCAAGCATCCTTCAGCGATGTTAACTTCAAAATCTTTTTTATCGAATCCTGGAGCAGCAAGCTCAATTTCGAATTCGTCTTTTTTTTCTTTGATGTTTAAAGCTGGTTCATTCATTCTTTTGAGCCATAATTTATCATTTAATAAATTACCGGCATCAAAATCCAACAAATCTGATGTAAACAGATTTTCCCATGGTCTTTGTCTAAATTTCACTAGTGTCATGACATTATCATTTAAGTTAAACATAATTTCCAGTTCAAATATAAATTCTAAATCAGGGTTATAAAATGATTTCCCTCAATTTGCATATAATTAATTGGATAAAATTAAAAAGCCGATAAATAGCTATGGTGGCGTAGTTTCTGCATAAAAAAATTACCATAACCAGTGTTTTTGAGTTAGTTTTTATGATGGAAATCAATTTTTATTCAAAAAAAGTGAAATATAATTTTATGGAGAAGAAAATTAAAAGCGGTAATAAAAAAGGTTCAAACAAATTTTTTGTCTGAACCTTTTTTTAAATTGAAATGGTTTTAGAAAGTGTAAGTTTTTGATAAACTAGTCCATCAAAAACACGATTAATCCTCGTGCGCCGTGAGCACCCAACACCAACGATTGTTCAATATCTGCTGTTTTTGAAGGGCCGGCGATAAAAGTGCCAAATTTATATTCCTGATTTCCAATGCGATTGTAAGCTTGGTGCATAGTGGTCACCATATTACTTTTATGTACCACAATGGCCAAATACTGTGGAATAAATACCGCAATCCGTTGTCCCATTAAATCATCGGTTACCCAAAGCGAACCGTTTTCGGCAACGCCAAAATGCGCTTTCACTATGGTTAATTCTACATCTTTTAGGGAATGCGGATCATCATCCGTCCAATTTGTTGACGCAATTTGGGAAAGTTCGGGCAAAGTGGTAATAATGCGCTTTTCGGTATTGTAATTTTTCTTGATAAAGTCAATAACGCCATCATAATCGGCAACTTCAACATAGTCGCCGCCAATGCTTTGCAACATCGTTTTGTATTTATCGAGGTTCTCATAATTTTCCAAACCCAAAAAACTTAAATCGGGCAATGCGCTTACCGACAATGGCTGATTTTGTTTTATTTTTTCTAAAATATTGGCTTTACTGCTCATTGTTTTTGTCTTTTGATGCGGTTGAATTTTTTTGATACCATTCTCTGAAGGATTCCTCTGGTGGTGCTGGCATTTCGCGTTGTTTGTACCACGGATTTAAGCCATTGCTAACCAATCCGGGCATTTTTTCCAATACAAATCGGCCCATTTTTCCTGCCAAATTGAAAAATACAGGATTTGATAAAACTGCCGACATGCCTTTCATCATCAACGTTTTACTTTTTGGCGAATAGCCTTCTTTTACCAATTTTTGGCGCCATTTATACAATTGCACGTGAATGTCAATTTTTACCGGACAAACATTCGTGCAGGAACCGCATAAGGTGCTTGCAAAGGGCAAATCGGCATTTTTGCTCATATCTAAATTTGGTGCCAGGATGGAACCGATTGGTCCGGCCACGGCATTGTGATAACTGTGCCCGCCGCTTCTGCGGTAAACCGGACAGGTATTCATACAAGCGCCGCAGCGAATGCATTTTAAAGAGCTTCTAAAATCTTCGCGTCCCAATTGCGTGCTTCTTCCGTTGTCTACAATTACCAGATGAATTTCCTTGCCTTCGCCTGGTTTTTTAAAATGGCTGGAGTAGGTGGTAATCGGTTGTCCGGTGGCGCTTCTTGCCAACAAACGAAGAAAAACGGCCAAATGTTTTCGTTGCGGAATAATTTTTTCAAAACCCATGCAGGCAATATGAACATCGGCCAAATGAACGCCCATATCGGCATTTCCTTCATTGGTGCAAACCACAAATTCTCCGGTTTCGGCAATCGCGAAATTTACGCCTGTAAGCGCAATTTTTCTGGTAAGAAAGGTGTCTCTTAAGTGATGGCGTGCTGCTTCGGTTAAATATTTTGGATCGTTATTTCCTTTTTCTGTGCCCAGGAATTTATGGAATGTTTCGCTAACATCCGCTTTTTTGAGGTGAATGGCAGGCAAAACAATATGACTTGGTGCTTCTTTTCTTAGCTGTACAATGCGTTCACCCAAATCGGAATCGATGACATCAATGCCTTTTTCGGTTAAATATTCATTCAAATGGCATTCTTCGGTCAACATCGATTTTGATTTTACCATTTGAGAAACACCATGCTTTTCCATAATGGAATGCACAATTTTATTGTGTTCATCAGCATCAGCAGCCCAATGTACAATGATGCCATTGTTTTTGGCATTTGCTTCAAAATCAATCAAATATTGATTCATATTCGAAAGCACATTGTTTTTTATTTGGGAGGCTGTTTCTCGCAACAATTCCCAATCCGGAATTTGAAAAGCCGCTTTGTCGCGTTTTTCGCGAACAAACCAAAGCGTTTCATTGTGCCAATCCGTTCGTTTTTCATCTTTGATAAAAAGTTCTGCGGCTTTGCTGTGTTCTATAATTTTTGTTTCCATTTTTACAATCCGTTTAATATTTGGGCAATATGTATGATTTTTATCGGACTTTTTTGTCTTTTCAAAGTGCCTTCCAAATGCATCAAACAAGACATATCATAACCGGTAATATATTCAACTTGTTGATTTTCGTGATCTTTTACGCGGTCTTGGCCCATTTTTGCTGAAATGGCTTCTTCGGTAACACAAAAAGTGCCGCCAAATCCGCAGCACTCATCTTTTTTGCCGAGCGAAACCAATTCCAATCCTTTTATACCGCGCAATAATTGTTCGGGTTTTGAGAAAAAAGGCAAGTTTAATTCGCTCATTTGGGCTAGATGCAACATGCGCTGTCCGTGGCAACTATAGTGCAAGCCTACTTTGTGCGGAAAGTTTCCTTCAATGGTCTCAATTTTTAAAATATCGGTGATAAATTCGGTAAGTTCATAAACCCTTTTTCTGATTTGGGTAGCCAATTGTTCGTTTTTTTCATCGTGTAAATGCTCTTTCACGTGCAAGGTGCAACTACCGGACGGACTTACGACATAATCAAATTCGGCAAAATTTGCAATAAAATTGGCATCGCAATCTTTGCTTAAATGTTCATAACCGCTGTTTGCCATGGGTTGTCCGCAACAGGTTTGCTTCATAGGAAAGCTGACATCACAGCCTAATTTTTGCAATAATTCATAAGTGGCAATGGCTACTTTTGGGTAAAACTGGTCGACATAACAGGGTACAAAAAGTCCAATTTTCATAAGTGGATTTGTGAAATTTAAATTGATTAATTAAAATTTAGAAAAACGTAAAGCTATCGTTTTTGCAGCTTAATACCTAATCAATTAAGCAAATAGCAGTGGTTTAGAATCAGTTTAAATTGTGGTTTATTTTGATATAATTTTTTTAAATATTTTAGGAAAAAAAGTTTTGAAAAGTAATACATCATTTAAAAGTTAATCAATTTTCAGATGCGCTTATTTTTTTAATTTCTTGCTTTTTTAAGCAGCATATTTTTGAGTAAAAGCTTCACTTTTAATTAAATATTTTAAGTAACTCTTAAGAATTGGGGAAATATTTTTTAAATTTATAGACTAATTTTGTGCTATGAGAATCTTAATCGTGGAAGACGAACCCGGAATATTCAATTTTCTTCAACAAGGCCTGGAAGAAGAATCATTTTCAGTTGATATTGCCGAGAATGGTAACAAAGGTCTTCAATTGGCGCTTTCGGGCGATTATGATTTGTTGTTGTTGGATTGGATGATTCCCGGCATTAGCGGAATTGAAGTTTGCCGTCAGTTCAGAAATGAATTTAAAGACACGCCAATCATTTTTTTGACCGCCAAGGATACG
>DATIRG010000121.1:0-4572 GCA_035470005.1 Lutibacter sp.
AAGAACAAAGAACGACTTTCTATTTTAATCTAAAATGAAAATCTGTAACCCATTGAAAATTGATTGTATTTAAACAAATTACGATTTGTGTAATCTATATACAATCTGCCATTTGCAACATTTAAATAAGTTCCCAAAATAATATTTGCTGTAGCATCTAAATTGTCATTATTGTATATAAATCCTGCTCCTAAACCTGCGTACGTATGAATGTTTTTATTGACGCCAACATTCATTGGCAACAAACCATTTACAGACAAACCATAAGATGTTGGATTCGCAAACCCTACAAAAACTTCAGGCATAAGTTCAACTGTTGTGTTTGGTAAGCCATAATGCATACGAACGCCAACATTTGCAGTAGATTGTTCTCCAACATTAAAACCGGTAAATGCTGAGGTTCCTTTATAAGTTAATTTTGAATTTATTTTTGAGCTGCGCTCGTTCTGAATAAATTTTGTTTGTTTTGACGAAATTACTTCAACAGTTACATTTTCATTGTTTACTGATGTTGCTGAAACCGCATCTTTATTATCTGTAGTGGTATTTATGATGATGGTATCAGGCTCATTTTGTGCCGGTGAAACTATAATTGTTTGAGGATCATTATCATTTTTTGATAATTTTTCAATCTTTTTTTCATTCAAATCGATTTGTTTTTCCAACCTTTCAATTTTATCGTTCAGTTCTTTTTCTACATTAGAGATCTGCGCTTTTTCTACGTTTTTATTTTGCTCAACAGGTTCAGATGCTTTCACAAGCAAATCATTTAACGCATCAATTTGTTGTTTTATATCGTTAATTTGCTGTTCATTTTCAGAAATATTCTTAGGGCTAACTTCAACTGGTTTTTGATAATTGCCATTTGTTTGCGATGTTTCCATTCCCTTTAAGATACGATCTAACAACGATTCAAATTGTGCAGGTGTCATTTGAATTAATTCTTGCTGGGTTTTTACAGATTCTGTTTTACCTTGAATTTCATTCGAAACACTTTTTACCTCAAATTTTTTCACTTCATTTAAAGCGTCTTGAGTATTTTTCTTTTCTTCAAGAATAATTACCGCTCTATCAACATCATTTTCATTATAAGCCTTGTTTAAAGCTGAATTTAAGGAATCTATCTTAACGGTATATGCAGCTTTTAACTTCGTTATTTTTTGTTGGTTTTCAACTTTTTGCGCTTCAATGGTTTTTTTATTTTTTTCCTGAATGGTAATTTCCTGCTCATTTAAGGCCTCATTCATATTTGAGTCATAAATATCATCCGGGGAAGCAGATTTTTTACCAAAAGTAATTTTGATACCTGCGTTGTACATTAAATGAGTTTGCAGTTCATTAGGCGATTGAAGATCTTCAACATTTTGTCCCGATGTTACCAAGGCGCGTGCACCACCTGTAATTAAAAAGTTTTTACTAAGCGGAATATTTAATCCTAAACCTGCAGAAGCAAATTCGGTGCTGGTGGCTTCTAAATCATTTTTACCTAAGTAATTTGAATAAGCATCTAAATATCCGCCACCTAAAATTAAATAAGGTGTAACGCCATTTCCATCGTTCAATCTGGCCCTGAATTCTAAACCGTACATACTCAACTTGTCAAAGTCGAATGAAATTTCTTCATTATTTGTAGCTCTTAAATAAAACAGTCTGAAACCTGTATATTCATTAAAATCCAACCCGGCGTAACCTCCCAATAAATAGGTATCTCTAAACAACGAGCTATTGTCAAATTTTATGTAGTTGGCGCTTGGTTCAACAATCCATTGCAGTCCTTTAAATCCGCCTTTAAACTTCTTTAAATAAGCTTTATCAAGATTGGATAATTCTCCCGGATTTCTTCCTCCCAAATAAAATTGCAATGAAGCCAAAGCGCTCCAGTTGCTCAATCTTTCGTTTGAAAAATCGGCACTTGTTACTCCCAAAACGGTTTTTTCTTCAGGTGACAATAAATTTTCTGCTGAATTAAAATTATACATCGTATTTTTTCCTTCCAAAGCAAGGATAATTCTGTCGGTCAAATTTACTTTGAAACCGAGTCCTAATCCTGCATAAATTTGCTCAAATTTGCTTCCAGTGGCTATTTCTTGTGTTTGAACACCTGTTCCGAAAGTTATATATGGATTAAAGCTATTTGTTCCTAAATTTGCTTTAACTTCTCCACCCCAACGTGTAATATCAACTTTTTGCGGAACCATTAACGCTTCGTTAAAATTGGTAAACCCGTAATCATTAAAGCGGGTATTGATATTGTCAGATTGACTGTAAACACCTCTTAACTCAAGGTATTCACCAAAACCAAAACCAACTTTTGCGCCGTAGAACATACCGTCTTCCAATCCGGCTTGGGTATCCCACCACGTATATTCAGCGGTAGGCGAAATAGTGAAACTAATGTCTTTTACTTGGGAGAACCCTGCATAAAAGGATAATAAAAATGTGATTAAAATGTATTTTTTCATTTTTTTTGTTTTAAAATTTGTGAATTATTTATAAGCCCCAGCGAATCAAACAATATTTATTAAAAAAATACTGTAAGAATTTGCTGAAAATTGATGTTTTAAAAATATTGGACATCGGAAACCAGGCTTTGATGGCTTCCTTATTTTGGTTAATTATTATGAAGTGTTCAATTTTAAAAATTCAAAATGCTTTTGCAATTGAAATTATAAGAAATAGTGTATTTAGTTTTTCATTTTAAATTTAGTTTAGGGATTGTTTCATGTATTAAGACACACTTTTTTGCGAAAAGTCACTTTTTTATGAAAAAAACTTGAAGTGACTTTTATATGTGTTTGGTGTCTAACAATAGAAGACTTTAAAATAAAAATTAAATTATGAGATTATTATCCTTTATAATACTAAGTCTGGTTCCATTTTTGGTTGCCGGACAAGAATCGTTGCCTAAAACAGAAAGTTCGGTTGTGATCAGTGAAACGCAATTAATGAGCATTGCTCAAAAAATGTACGATTATAAAATCAGGATGCAAGCCAAAAATGAGGTTTCTGTAACTGAAAATTATAACCCTGTTGAGGTAAAAACTGCGATTGTTGAAAAAACTTATTTACAGCAGTTAAAAATACAAGATGCTGAAATCAAAAATTATTTAAAGTATCTGGAAACTAAAAATGATGACAGATACGATGCGCTATATGCGCGAATTTCAAAAATGGAATTGGATTTATTAGGTAAAAATGCTGCTGCTTCGCAATCAGTCATCAATGTTCCGCAACAAATCCAAAAAAATAATCCGGCTGTTATTTATATAAAAGAACCTGCAGCCAGTAATAAGCAAGCATCAAATTTAAAGGAAACCTTAATTTTAAATAAAATAGATTCCCTGACTGCTGTGTTGGCCGCAATTAACAACACGAAAAACAATAAAATTCAAGAGCCGGCGAACAATAAAATTGATGACTTGGCGAACAATAAAAATACCAAGAATACAGATTCTTTAAAAAACGAAATAAATAAAATAAAGGAATCAATTGATAAAATAACACAACGCGAAGAAACAAAAATCGATTTCAGAAATTTGTATGTGTCTTATGAAGGTTATAAAAATGAAATATTTTTCGATACAAACAGCTATTTCATTGAAGCGGGCCAATTACAAAAAGTGCAGGAAATAGCCGCCATCTTAAATTCAAATAAATCAGTCGATGTTTTTATCAAAGGATTTGCCAGCAATACGGGAAAAGCTGAATACAATTTAAATTTGTCGATGCAACGCACCGAATCAGTTAAAAAAGCGCTAATCAAACTTGGTATTCCTCCATTAAGAATTTTAACCGATTATTATGGAATTGACTATAATGCTGAAAATTTACCACAGGCAAGACGCGCAGCTATTGAGCTGCTTATTAAAAAATAAAAAAGAATACGCCTGTTTTTTCAGGTACAAATAAATCAAAAAAATATAGCCCAAGGTTTACCTTGGGCTATATTTATAAATATATGCAAGAATTATTATAAGGTCAACAAATCGTTAACGCTTCTAACGCCAGCAGCACTTTCAATAAATTTTGCTTTTTCTGCGTCGGTTAAATCAATTTCAACAATTTTTTCGATACCGTTTTTACCTATAATACAAGGAACGCCTATGGCAATGTCTTTTAATCCATATTCGCCATCTAATAAAGCGGAGCAAGGGAACATTTTCATTTGGTTGTTCACAATGGCCTGAACCATAGAAGAAACTGCCGCACCCGGCGCATACCAGGCGCTTGTGCCCAACATACTTGTTAAAGTTGCACCACCAACTTTGGTGTCTTCAGCAACTTTCGCCAAACGTTCTTCCGATAAATATTGTGTAACAGGAACACTGTTTCTTGTAGCGAAACGAGTTAAAGGCAACATACCTGTGTCACTGTGACCGGCAATCACCATTCCGTCAACATCAGATTGCGGACAACCCAATGCTTCAGCCAAACGGTATTTAAAACGGGCACTGTCTAACGCACCACCCATACCAATAATTCTGTTTTTAGGGATTCCGGCAACTTTGTGGGCCAAATTCGCCTTCGTATCCATTGGGGTACTCACCACTATAATAATCACTTTTGGAGAAT
>DATIRG010000122.1:0-4656 GCA_035470005.1 Lutibacter sp.
ACCTGAACCTTTTTTCATATCTTTTTTCTGAACATGCTTAGTATTAGGTTTGGTCTGAACTTTTTTCTGTGTCATTGTTTTGTTGGCATTCATGTTTTTTTGAGCTACGATTTTTCGATGCTTAAAGGTATTATTATACACTTGCCCATCTACATCCAAAACTTCACCATCGCGAAGATGTACTTGTTGCCCATCACGTTTAGTGTAGGTTCCATCAGGATTAACAACGACTCTGTTATTGAGTTTATGTTGTTTTTTTAACTTGTTTTGAGACTGATATTTAATTTGATAAAGTTGACCATCAATATTCATAATATTATACCTGTTTTGAGTGCGCTCTTGAATTTGGGCTTCAGACAAACCTTTATTTTCGTTTTTAATTTTATATTGATACTGGTATTCGTTGCGATATAAAATGCCGTCCATATCTATACTGGAACCATTACGAAGACGAAATTTTTCTTTATTTCTGGTCAGGTATGTGCCATCCGGATTTACTATGGTACCGTCATTTAAAGTAATTTTGTCTGTCAATAGAATCTGGTCGCGATCCCTGATTTGTAAAACTTCGCCATCTAGCATTATAATGCGATCGCGATCTTTGTCTTGCGCCAACAATCCTAAAGTTCCAAGAACTATAAAGATTACAAACATTGCTAATTTTTTCATCATATAAGAATTTTAAATTATTTAATCAATAAATTTAATCCATTAAAAAGCGATGAAAAATGATTATAATCAATTACAAGAATCTAATTTTAGTGAATATTTAAAATAATTGGAAAATAACAGTAAAAAATATTGAGTGATATCATTAAAAGAAGTGCATCAAAAAACGCCTTATGAAATTTTTATAAGGCGTTTTGTAATTTAAAATGATTTCTTTAATAATTAACTGAAATCAAAAATCACAGTACAACAGAAGGTCAGTGATTTCTTTTCCTTTAACGGTGACAATGTATAAATGAGAAAATTCGTTATCATCCATTTCCTGATATTTTTGTTGATGAATCAACCCGTTCACAAACTGTGGAATGGTATTGCTGTGACCAACAATCAACACATTTTTACCTGAATTTTCAAGCTGAAAATGATCAATATCAACTTTTGACGGATTATACAGAATGGGTACTATATTTAGCTTTTTAGAAATAGGCGCAACAGTATTGAGCGTTCTTTTGAAATCGGTAGAATAAATGGCATCGAACGAAATATGCTGCAACACTTTTAGCCAATTCTCAGCCCTTATAAAACCTCTTTCATTTAAATCCGGATTTTTATCGGCAGGATTTTCCCTTACTTTTTCTGCATGTCTGATCAAAAAATAGGTGGCTGTTTTTTCAACCGTTTCCTGCGCTTGCAAAGTTGCCATTGTTATGAATAAAAAACATAATAAAATAATTTTCCTCATCTGATAATTTTTTATAAAGAAACAAAAAAAACTGCTTTTGGCAGTTTTTTTGTCTTCATTATTTTTTATTTCTAAATACAATTTTATCATCAAAAGCATCGAGCAAAATATGACTGTCTGGTGTTATTTTATAGGCCAAAATTTCCTTGGACAATTCATTCAACACTTCTTTTTGAATCACTCGTTTTACGGGTCTTGCCCCAAATTGAGGATCGTAGCCTTTGTTGGCCAGCGCTTCAATCACATCTTCAGAAAATTCGATATGAATGTCTTTTGTCAACAACATTTTAGCCAATGCATCCAATTGGATTTTAACAATTTGTTTAATTTCTTTTTCATTTAAAGGCGTAAACATGATGATTTCATCAATTCTGTTTAAAAATTCAGGTCTGATAGTTTCTTTTAACAATACCAAAACTTCTGCTTTAGTGGCCTCCGTAATGCTGTCGCGTTTGTTCATGTCCATTTTTTCAAATCTTTCCTGAATTATATGTGCGCCCATATTCGAAGTCATAATAATAATGGTGTTTTTAAAATCAGCAACACGGCCTTTATTGTCCGTTAACCTACCTTCATCCAACACTTGCAATAAAATATTAAAGGTATCTGGATGCGCTTTTTCAATTTCATCCAATAATATTACGGAATAAGGTTTTCTTCGAACCGCTTCAGTCAATTGTCCGCCTTCTTCATAGCCAACATATCCCGGAGGAGCACCCACCAAACGACTCACAGCGTGTCGCTCCTGATATTCACTCATATCAATTCTGGTTAATGAATTTTCGGAATCAAATAAATATTCCGCCAAAGCTTTCGCCAATTCCGTTTTTCCTACACCGGTGGTTCCTAAAAATAAGAATGTTCCCAGTGGTTTTTTCACGTCCTGCAATCCGGCCCTGGAACGTCTTACAGCATCAGCAACGGCGCTGATGGCCTCTTCTTGGCCAACAACCCTTTCATGCAATTCATCTTCTAAATGCAATAATTTTTCCCGTTCGCTCTGTAGCATTTTTGTAACAGGAATTCCGGTCCATTTGGCCACAATTTCAGCGATATCGTCGCGGGTAACTTCTTCTTTTATTAGGGATGAATCCTGATTTTTAGCCAATTCTTTTTGAAGTTTTTCTAAAGTGTCCTGTTCTTCTTTAATTTTACCGTAGCGAATTTCAGCAACTTTCCCGTAGTCTCCTTCACGTTCTGCACGTTCCGCTTCCAACTTATAATTTTCAATGGCTTCTTTGCTTGCCTGGGCTTTATCAACCAATTCTTTTTCGCTCACCCATTTTGCATTGATTTCATTGCGTTTTTCTTTTAAATTGGCGACTTCTTCTTTCAGACTGGCTAATTTTTTTTCATCTTTTTCACGTTTAATGGCTTCAATTTCAATTTCAATCTGCATTATTTTACGGTCCAGAACATCCAATTCCTCAGGTTTCGAATTTATTTCCATACGCAATTTTGCAGCCGCTTCATCCATTAAATCGATGGCTTTGTCAGGTAAAAATCGGTTAGAAATATACCGTTGCGAAAGTTCTACAGCAGCAATGATGGCATCATCTTTAATTTGAACTTTATGATGGTTCTCATATTTTTCCTTAATACCACGCAAAATTGAAATAGCGCTTTCCGTATCAGGTTCATCAACCGTTACTTTTTGAAACCGGCGTTCCAGCGCTTTGTCTTTTTCAAAATATTTCTGATATTCATCAAGAGTGGTTGCGCCGATGGCCCGCAATTCACCTCTTGCCAAAGCCGGTTTTAAAATATTAGCGGCATCCATAGCGCCTTGTCCGCCACCAGCGCCAACCAAGGTGTGAATTTCATCAATAAATAAAATAATTTCCCCATTGGCAGAAGTAACTTCTTTGATGACCGATTTCAAACGTTCTTCAAATTCTCCTTTATATTTTGCGCCGGCAATCAATGCACCCATATCCAAGGAATAAACCTGTTTTCCTTTTAAATTTTCAGGAATGTCTCCTTTTACAATTCGGTGCGCCAATCCTTCGGCAATGGCTGTTTTTCCGGTTCCTGGTTCGCCCACAAGCATTGGATTGTTTTTTGTTCTTCGTGATAAAATTTGAAGAATTCTTCTAATTTCTTCATCACGGCCAATTACGGGATCTAATTTTCCATCGTTTGCCAGCTGATTTAAATTACGTCCATATTTATTAAGTGCGTTGTATGTTTCTTCAGCGCTTTGGGATGTTACCGTACTTCCTTTGCGCAACTCTGAAATAGCCGATTTTAGGTTTTTTTCATTGACGCCCTGATCTTTTAAAATTTGGGAAGTGGTGTCTTTTGTATTTAAAATCGCCAGCAATAAATGCTCTATGGAAACATATTCATCTTTCATGTTTTTTGCTTCAATAGATGCTGTATTCAGCATTTTTGAAGCGTTTCCGGAGAATGAAATGTCACCACCGGTTACTTTTGAATAACTTTCCAAAGTTTTGTTTATCAAACTTTTAAGCAAATCTATATTTAATCCTATCTTTTTAAAAATGAAAGGAACCACATTTTCATCCACCTCAAAAATGGCTTTTAAAATGTGCGAATTTTCAATTTGCTGATGCCCGTAACTTTGCGCTATTTGTTGCGCTTGCTGAACGGATTCCTGTGCTTTTATGGTAAATTTATTAAAGTCCATAATGTTTTATTTATTTTGTATTTAATTTTAGTTCTCAAAGAATATTCCACTTAAATAAAGCATCAGAAATAAGTCATTTTGTCGTATCCATTTAAGAAAGTAAGGACATTTTGTCTTTTTAAGTAAGTTATTCTTAAATTTGCCGACTTAAAGATAAAACAATTAAAATGGGATTATTCGATAATTTTTTAAAAAGTGCCGATAAAGAAGAAAATAATATGAAAATAAATTGGGTGCCTTTGAATGATAAAACACAACTATCAGAAATCATAAATATTTCTTCAGACAAACCTGTTTTAATTTTTAAACACAGCACAAGATGCGGCATTAGCAGAATGGTGCTTAAAAATTTCGAAAGTGGTTACGACATTCCGGAAACTGAAATGAATCTGTATTTTTTGGATTTATTGAATTACAGGGCATTGTCTCAGGATATTGCAACAAAGTTCAACGTGATGCACCAATCACCGCAAGTTTTGGTGATAAAAAATGGAGCGGTAATTTATCATGATTCACACGATTACATCAGTGTTGGTAAGATAAAAGAGCTCTTGAAGAACTAAAAATTATTGAATTTTTATAGTTATCACAAAAA
>DATIRG010000123.1:0-3355 GCA_035470005.1 Lutibacter sp.
TTCCTTTTACGCCTTGTTCGGTGTGTGTAACTTCTAAAACTACACTCATTGGCATATCAACAGACAAAGGTAAATTGTCTTCTGTATTGATAATAATGGTTACAATTTCGCCTTCTTTTAACAATTCAGGAGCGTCTAAAATATCTTTATGTAAGGTAATTTGGTTATAATCTTCCGTATTCATAAAATGAAATGAATCACCTTCCGGATACAAAAATTGAAATTTTTGGGTTTCAACCCTAATGTCTTCTATTTTTCTTCCGGCAGGAAATGTGTTGTCCAAAACCTTTCCAGAAGACAAACTTTTTAATTTTGTACGCACAAAAGCCGGACCTTTTCCAGGTTTTACGTGTAAAAATTCAATTACTTTAAAAATATCATTATTGTATCTAATACACAATCCGTTTCTAATATCCGATGTTGTTGCCATTTATTTTTAATTCGTTTAATTGTTTAACTGAACTATTTAAATAAGCTCAGAATGAGTTTTTTAACTGATTTTTTTTAATATTGATTTTAACTTCCTGTGTAACCTTTCATAATTCCTCGTTGTGAGTTTTTAATGAAAAGTATAATCTGATCTCTTTCTTTGGTTGCTTCCATTTCGGCTTCAATCTTTTCCAAAGCTTGTGTGGTATTGTAATTTTTTTGGTATAAGATTCTATAAATATCCTGAATTTCTCTAATTTTTTCTGTTGCAAATCCTCTTCTTCTTAATCCAATAGAATTAATGCCGATAAAAGATAATGGTTCTTTTCCTGCTTTAGAAAATGGAGGAACATCTTTTCTCACCAAAGAACCTCCTGAAACCATGGAATGTTCCCCAATATGAATAAACTGATGAACTGCCACCAAACCACTTAAAATGGCATAATCGCCAATCGTTACGTGTCCGGCTATAATAGATCCATTTGCCAAAATACAATTGTTCCCAATAATGCAGTCGTGCGCCACATGCGTAGTCGCCATAATCAAACAATTATCGCCTATTTTTGTATGTCCTAGTGCTTTTGTGCCTCTGTTTACGGTGACACATTCCCTAATTGTGGTATTGTCTCCAATAATGGCCAAAGAATCCTCACCGTCAAATTTTAAATCCTGCGGGATTGCTGAAATAACGGCTCCGGGAAAAATTCTGCAATTTTTACCAATTCGGGCACCTTCCATAATGGTTACATTAGAACCAATCCAAGTTCCAGATCCAATAATAACATTGTTGTGAATGGTGGTAAAAGGCTCAACAACTACATTTGTTGCAATTTTTGCCTGCGGATGTATGTATGCTAAAGGTTGATTCATTATTCTGTTGGTTTTCTGGCAATTTGTGCCATTAATACTGCCTCTACCACAAGTTTACCGTTTGCATAACCATAAGATTGCATATGACAAATTCCTCTTCGTATAGGTGAAATTAATTCATCTATAAAAATTAAAGTATCTCCTGGCAATACTTTTTGTTTAAATTTCACATTGTCCATTTTCATAAAATAGGTCAAGTAATTTTCAGGATCGGGAACGGTGCTTAAAACCAAAACGCCGCCGCATTGCGCCATCGCTTCAACTTGTAAAACACCAGGCATTACTGGTGCTCCAGGAAAATGTCCAATAAAAAAAGATTCGTTCATCGTAACATTTTTCATTCCAACCACGTGTCTATCTGATAGTTCCAAAATTCTGTCTATCAATAAAAAAGGAGGTCTGTGCGGAAGAATACTCATAATTTTATGAATATCCATTAAAGGAGGCTGATTTAAATCGAATTTCGGAACACAATTCCGTTTTTCCAATTTAATTATTTTTTGAAGTTTTTTTGCAAAAACGGTGTTTACCAAATGCCCAGGTTTGTTTGCAATTACTTTCCCCCTGATTCTGCAACCAACCAATGCCAAATCACCAATCACATCCAACAATTTATGTCGAGCTGCTTCATTTGCCCAACGCAATGTCAGGTTGTCTAATATCCCGTTTGGCTTAACTGCAAGTGTTTCTTTATTGAAGGCTTTTTTTAGTTTGGTCATTGTTTCGTCAGATATTTCTTTATCTACATAAACAATGGCATTGTTTAAATCGCCGCCTTTAATTAAATTATTATCCAATAAAGTTTCCAATTCATGAAGAAAACTGAAAGTTCTTGCATTCGCAATTTCAGTTTTAAATTCAGAAAGCGAGTTCATTGTGGCATTTTGGGTTCCTAAAACTTTAGTGCCAAAATCTACCATCGCCGTTATTTGATAGTTGTCACAAGGCATTAAAATAATTTCACTGCCCGTTTCTTCATCTTTATATGAAATAATTTCTTTAACAATAAATTCATCTCTTTCTGCATCTTGTTCCTGAATCTCAGCTTTTTCAAGGGCTTCCACAAAATGTTTGGATGATCCGTCCATAATTGGTGGTTCGGGAGCATTGATTTCAATAATAATATTGTCAATATCTAATGCAACAACGGCTGCTAAAACGTGTTCAGAAGTATTTACAAACACCCCATGTTTTTCAAGATTTGTGCCTCTTTGGGTATTTATTACATATTCTGCACTTGCCTCAATAATAGGCTCTCCTTCTAAATCCTTCCTCACAAAAACATAGCCATGATTTATGGGCGCAGGCTTAAAAGTTAAGGTAACTTTGTTGCCTGTATGCAAACCAACACCCGAAAGTGTGACTTCATTTTTGATTGTTTTCTGTTTATTCCTCATTTTTTCTCTTTTAAAGCTTTAATATCTTTTTCTAACGCATTTATAGTCGCTACCAATTCGGGGAATTTTTTAAAATAAACATACGATTTATTAAAATCTGAATAACCCATCGCAGGAGATCCTTGTATTATTTCATCATCTTTTACATTTCTTCCAACGCCTGCCTGCGCTTGAATTTTAACATTATTTCCAATAACAATATGGCCAACAATACCAACTTGTCCGCCAATCATACAATTTTCACCAATTTTTGTTGAACCTGCTACACCGGTTTGAGCAGCGATAACAGTATTCTCACCAATTTCAACATTGTGTGCTATCTGAATTTGGTTGTCCAATTTTACGCCTTTTCTGATAATTGTTGAACCTAATGTTGCTCTGTCAATTGTTGTTGCAGCGCCAATATCAACATTATCTTCAATAATAACATTTCCAATTTGCGGAATTTTACTGAATATTCCTTCCGCACTTGGCGCAAAACCAAATCCGTCCGATCCCAAAATTACACCGGCATGCAAGGTGCAATTTTTACCGATTATTGTGTCGGAATAAATTTTAGAACCTGCATGAATAATGGCATTGTCGCCTATTTTTACATTATCACCAATATAAACATTGGGATAAATTTTTGCATTATCACCAATTGAAACGTTAGAACT
>DATIRG010000124.1:0-1890 GCA_035470005.1 Lutibacter sp.
TTGATTTAAGCAATAACAGCTGGCCGAAAAAAACAGAAAATAAATTCGAAAAATTTAAAAAAGATCAAATTAAAGGTTAATAAAATGGGCCACTCATTTGAGTGGCTTTTTTAATTCAATATTTATTCAATTCTTATTTAGTCATGAAAAAATTACTACTAATTTCCTTACTTATTCTTACAGTAATTTTGCCTGTTACCGGCCAAACAACGCCTCAAAAAGCACATTACAACAACAGTAAATTTAAACAATTACACGAAGAACTTCCAACGCCAAACAATGAACACAAAGCTTCAGGCGCTCCCGGCCATGAATATACGCAACAACAGGTAGATTATAAAATGGATATTGTTTTAGATGAGGACAATAACCGTATTTATGGTGAAGAAACCATAACCTATCACAACAATTCTAAAGATAATTTGGAATATTTCTGGTTGCAGTTAGATCAAAATATGCGAGCAGCAGATTCAAAAACCCCTGACATTCAGGTAGATGAAACTGATGCTTTGTATACACCTTCTCAATTTTCAAAAAAATTTATAGAAAATCCTTTTGATGGCGGTTTCAAAATTGAGTATGTAAAAAACATGGACGGCAGTGATGCTTCTTATGTAATCAACCAAACCATGATGCGCTTAAATTTAGACAAACCATTGGCATCCGGTGAAAAATTTTCATTTAAAATAAAATGGTGGTACAACATAAACAATCATATAGAACAAGGAGGTCGTTCTGGTTTTGAGCATTTTCCGGCTGATGGGAATAACAGTTATGTCATTGCGCAGTTTTTTCCAAGATTATGTGTTTACAACAATGTAGAAGGCTGGCAAAACCTTCAATTTTGGGGAAGAAGTGAATTTGCTTTAGAATTTGGAAACTATGAAGTGAATATTACCACACCAGATGATCATATGTTAGGTGCAACTGGCGTTCTGCAAAATGAAAATGAAGTATTTACCAAAACGCAACAAAAAAGATTGGCTGAAGCCAGAAAATCTTTCCAGAATCCGGTTATTATCCACAATCAGGATGAAGCTATTTTAGCTGAAAAAACCAAATCCAAAAAAACAAAGACCTGGAAATTTATTGCTGAAAATGTGCGGGATTATGCTTTTGCCACCTCAAGAAAATTTATTTGGGATGGAATGGCAGTTGATATTAATGGGAGAACCGTTATGGCTTATTCTTATTATTCAAAAGAAGCAAATCCTTTATATGGGGATCATTCAACCAGGGCTGTCGCGCAAACTTTGATAACCTATTCCAAACATACTATTGACTATCCGTATCACAAGGCTATTTCGGTTGATGGACAAATGGGGATGGAGTATCCTCAAATTTGTTTTAACCCGGGAAGACCAAATCCTGATGGAACCTACAGCGACCAAACAAAATATCGCATGATTGGTGTGACTATTCATGAAGTTGGCCATAACTTTTTTCCAATGATTATTAATTCTGATGAGCGACAATGGACGTGGATGGATGAAGGTTTAAATTCTTTTGTGCAAATGTTGGCACAAATGGATTATGAAAAAGATTATCCGCTAAGCAGAGGCTTGCCTAAAAATATTGTAGGTTATATGAAAGGAGACCAGTCGAAATTGACACCAATTATGACTCAAGGAGATCACATTTTTGAATTTTCAAACAATGCTTATGCAAAACCTGCTGCAGGTTTGTGGATGTTACGAAATACAATTATGGGACCTGAGTTGTTTGACCATGCTTTTAAAACCTACGCAAAACGTTGGGCTTTTAAACACCCAACACCTGCTGATTTTTTTAGAACAATGGAAGATGCATCTGCCATGGATTTAGATTGGTTTTGGAGAGGCTGGTTTTACACAACGGGCGCCAATGATATTGGAATCAAAGAAGTGAAAA
>DATIRG010000125.1:0-1562 GCA_035470005.1 Lutibacter sp.
CGGTTCTATTTTTTACGGAAACATTTTGGGCATATTTTTACTGGCATTTTTTGTAAAATACGTCAAAAGCAATGCGGTTTTTGTGGCGGCATTAATTACCCAAGTCATTGTTATTGTTGGCTATATTTATGATTGGATGCCTTATTTATGGCTGAATTTGTTTGGCTGTATGTTGGTGATGGGTATCGCGATACTGCTACAGGGATTTTCAAAACGGGAATTGATTACCGAATAAAAAAAGGCTGTCAGAAAATTCAATTTTCTGACAGCTTTTTTATTATTTAGTAAAATACAGTTTATTGAACCGGAATTACGATTTTAACTTTCGCCCACTTTACAATGATTTCTTTTTCACCAATGGCATAATCTAATGCTTCTTGGTTTTTATCCGTATTCATTGGCTTCACATTCATTCTTAAAACATCAAGTTCCTGATTGTATCCGTTGGAACCCCAGGCGTCGTTTTTGCTGCTTAAAATTACTGTCCATTCCGCTTTTTCATTAGGAATAATGAAGAAACCATATTTTCCTGCTTTAACAGTATTTTTTCCAATTTTAACGTCTTTGTCAAATGAAAAAGTGGTGTTTGCATTGGCTCCGGCTCTCCAAACTTTTCCGTAAGGCACTAGTTCTCCCCATATTGTTCGTCCTTTGACGCTGGGCGAACCATAGTCAACAGTTACAGTTACCGAACCAATTTTGCCGGTTGCTTGTTTTTTCGGACTTTCTTGCGCAAATGTTATTGTGGTTACCAGCAATAACAAAAATAAAAGTTTAAATTTTTTCATTATTTTTTTGTCCATTCTTCAATTGATTCTTTATTCATTTTTACATAATCTGCATTTCCTGCTTTTTCAGCTGCTGCCATTGAGCGTTTTGCAGTAGCGATTGCTCCGGCTTTGTCACCCAAATCTGCCTGAATCAAACTCATTCTGCGCAAGTACCAGAATGCAGGATCATCGCCTGCTGTGGCTTTTTTCATCCATTCCAATGCTTGTTTTAAATCTTTTCCTGTTGTATGATAATAAGTGGCGGCCTGAAAATAATCATTTTTTGATGGGCCTGCCATAGCAGTTTCAATGCTTTTAAGGGTTGTTTTGTCGGTTGGTACTTCAATTTTAACACCTACATACGAATTTTCCCAAAGGATGCCCAATTCTGCAGAATCATTTTTTAAGTCATTCAACATCAAAGTAAATGTTTCAACTTTCATTGGCATTTGTTGCACTGTTGCAGTGGTTTTTAATGCAACCTTGCTCTCATCCCATTTTGCCGGATTTCCCCAATTGGTGGCGTCGCTGTAAAAAATAACTTCCCAAGAAGTGGCATTTGGTATGGTATAAATGGCATAAGTGCCTTTTTTTAATTCTTTTCCGCCAATGGTTACGTCATTGCTGAAAGTAATTTTTGTGTTTGCATTTGCGCCGGTTCTCCAAACTTCTCCAAAAGGAACCAAATTTCCAAAAATTGTTCTTCCATTCATAGATGGACGTGAATATTCAAGGGTAACATCCGTTAAACCAACAACTTGTTCCATTTTTGCAGCCGGACTAGGTTGTGGT
>DATIRG010000126.1:0-21122 GCA_035470005.1 Lutibacter sp.
GAACTGACAACCCTACATAATAATTTTCGGTATTGTAATAAACACCGGCGCCAACATTAAAGAATGATTGATTGATGTTTTCGGCAAAATCCGGATCGGTAAATACGTCGCCTGATTCCAACACGAATCCGTTAAAATTGACATCAAAAAAAGTGACTCCAGCTTTTAGACCGAAAGACAGTTGGCCGTTTTCTTCCAAATTTAATTTATAGGCAAAATCGGCATAAAGGTCATTTTGTTTTACCACATCGCCAATATTGTCGTTTACCAAAGAAAATCCGACTTCAACATTTTCATTAATTGGGGTATGTGCGAAAATATTGGAAGATTTTGGAGCGCCATTTGCACCAACCCATTGGGTTCTGTGCAATGCGCCTAAATTTACAACACCAATATTGTCGGTTGTGTAGGCAGGATTTATGACGCTCATATTGTACATATATTGCGTGTATTGTGCGTCTTGTTGAGACCACATTACTACGGTTGTCATGAGTGCAATAAATGATATTAGTATATTTTTCATTTTTTAGGTATAAAATGTATTTGTTTAAACTATTGATTATCTGCTTAAATATAATCTTCGTTGAATAGGTTTTCTGTTCTCCTTGTTAAAATAGACAATGAAAAAATAAACACCGGCTGGTGACAATTCGCCGTCACCATTCAATCTACCGTTCCAATCGCCATTTTCCGCATTTGCGGTATAAATTAAATTTCCCCAGCGGTTAAAAAATTCCACTTTAAAATCAGGGTAAAGTTCACGAAGGTTTTTAATTTTAAAAGTGTCATTGGTTCCGTTTCCTGTTGGTGAAAATCCGTCATAAATTTCAACATCATATTCGTCGCAGGCTTCCAAAGTGACAGTCACTTCGAGCGGATTGCTGCTTTTACACCCATTTACGGTAGTTTCAATGGCATAATAAGTTTCGCCATCAATCAACAAGGCAGATGCATTTAAAAGATTTCCGTTTGGAAAAGCATCATACCAAGAAATTGCACCGCCATTATTTACGGAAACATTCAGATTTAAATCTGCAATGGTCGGATTGTCAATTTTGCAAAATTCATTTCCAAGAGAAATTAATGTTGGTGTTTTAATAGCAGACAATGTTACATTAACAACAACCCTGACAGAACTTATACAACCTGTTGTGGCGTTCGATTGTGCGGCCCAATAAGCGACGCCATTAACAAGTGGTGTTGAATTGGCTAATGGGGAAGCACTTGCTTGCGTAGCATACCAAAGTATTCCGTTTCCGGTTGCAGCTAAATTCGCAATTGTTGGAGTATCAGATTCGCAAAAAGTTTGAGAAATGTTAACAATTGTTGCAGGAGCAACATCGGTAACAGAAACAGTTACTTTTAAACGAACAATACTTTCACATCCAGTGGATGCATTAGATGCTGCCGCCCAATAATCTTCGCTATTGATAAGTAAATCAGTACTATTTAATGGTGTAGCAGCTGTTTCATTGGCATACCAAATAATTGAGGTGCCACTGACTTGCAAACTCGCTATGGTTGCTTTATCTGCAGCACAAAAAGCTTGATTTACTGAAGTGGTTGTTGGTGTTGCCGGATTGATGATACTCACATTCACCACCAATCTTGAAGCGCTTTCACAGCCATTTGTTGCATTTGTTTGCGTTGCGTAATAAGCTGTGCCGTCTAAAAGTGCAGTTGCAGTATTTAAAGGCGTTGTGGAAGTTGCTGTTGCATACCAAAGGATGCCGCTTCCGCTGGCACTTAAATTTGCAATGGTTGGTGCATTTGGCAAATAATCTTTTATGCAAAATGATTGATTTGCTAGCGCTGTAGTTGGTGGAGGCGTTGTATTTATAACAACAGTTACCACCAATCTTGAAGCACTTTCGCAACCTGAAGTTGCATTTGTTTGCGTTGCCCAATAAGTTTTACCATTTACCAATAAATTTGTAACATTTAAAGGTGTGGTTGATATTGCCGTGTCGTACCAAAGTATTCCTGCACCGCTAGCGCTTAAATCGCCAATTTTTGCATTTTCAATTTCACAGAAAATTTGACTGGCTTGTGTTGTTGTAGGAGGCAGTATTTTGGTAATACTTACGGTTACTTTTAATCTGTTAGCAATTTCACAATCTGCAGCTGAGATAGTTTGCGTTGCCCAATAAATTGATCCATCAACCAATAAATCTGTTGCGTTTAAAGGTGTTGTTGAAGTTTCTGTAGCATACCAAAGCAATACGTTTCCAGGATCGCTTAAATTAGTAACCGTGGCTTTTTCAATTTCACAAAAAGTTTTGCTTTGTGTAATAGTTATCGGCGGCTGTGGCGTAATTATGGTAACATTCACTATCAATCTTGAAGCACTTTCACAACCTGAAGCAGCAGTTTGGGAAGCCCAATAGGTTGCGCCATTTGCCAATAAATCTGTCGGATTTAAAGCTACTGTTGAAGTTTCACTGGCATACCAACGTATTCCTGTTCCTGAAGCACTTAAATTAGCGATGGTCGGATTGTTAATTGCGCAAAAATTCTGATTTTGAGCACTGGTTGTTGGTGGCAGCGGTGCACTAATTGAAACGTTCACCACCAGTCTGTTCTTACTTTCACAGTTAGAAGTCGCATCGGTTTGGGTTGCCCAATAAGAGGCACCATTTACCAATAAATCTGTTGGATTTAATGCTGATGTTGAAGTTTCGCTGGCATACCAAAGTATTCCAGTTCCTGAAGCGCTTAAATTAGCGACTTTCGGATTGTCAATTTCACAAAAAGTTTGATTGACCTGCGTTGTTGTTGGCGGTGTTGGTGCAATAATGGTAACAGTCACCACCAATCGGTTTGCACTTTCACAACCTGAAGCAACAGTTTGCGTTGCCCAATAAGATGTGCCATTAACCAATAAATCTGTCTGATTTAAAGGCGTTATTGAAGTTTCCGTTGCATACCAAAGTATGCCTGTTCCGCTTGCGTTTAAATTTTGGATTTTCGGAATGTCAATTTCACAAAAAATCTGATTATGCTCACTTGTTGTCGGTGGCAATGGCGAAATAATTAAAACGTTTACCGCCAATCTTGTTAGGCTTTCACAGCCAGAAGTTGTTTCTGTTTGACTTGCCCAATAGGTTGCGCCGTTAATAAGTGCTTCTGATGGATCTAAACGCGTAGTAGAAGTTTCTGAACTGTACCAGTGAATAGTACCTCCAATTGCATTTAAATTTTGAACTGTAGGATTGTCGATTTCACAAAAAACTTGATTGACATTGGCCGTTATTGGTGGCGGAATTACGGTGATGTTTGCCGTAATTTTTAATCGGATGGCACTTAAACAGCCAGAAGTTGGATCGGGAAGTGCACCCCAATAATCTTCTCCATCAACAAGTGCTTCTGCAGAATTTAATGCGGTTGTTGAAGTTTCTGTATCATACCAAAAAACATTGCTTTGATTTGTACTTAAATCAGCGATGGTAGCTTTTTTAATTTCACAAAAAGCCTGAACGATATTGGCAGTTGTTGGCGGAGGAACCACCGTAATAATCATTGAAATAGTTGCTGAATCAGCCGGGCAAATACCTAAAGCACTCGAAACAGTATAAGTATAAGTACCTATGGTGTTTATTCCTGGTTCAAAAGTTCCCAAATAACCGTTTGACAATGTGCTAGGTCCTGTCCAAATTCCAGTAGTATCTGGAGTTCCTCCCAACAAATCAAATAAATTTGTTGTCACAAAATTTACTTCACATTCTGTTAACGAACTGCTTTCTCCGGCATCTGGAGCCATATCTATAACAACAGTGGTTTTCGCCCTATTAGAGCTTACGCAAGGAAAAGTGACTTCAGCAACCCAATAATCCTCCCCATTAATTAAAGGAGTGGTGGTTTTTAAAGGCGTTGTTGAAGTTTCAGAATCGTACCAAAGTATAGTGGTTCCTGATGCCCTTAAATTGGCAATCGTTGCGTTAGGCGGAGAACAAAATGACTGGATGGGTGCTGTTGTTGGCGTAAGTGGATCGATTAAAATAACCATTGTCGGAAAACGGGCGCTGGTGCAACCATTCTCAGTTTGTTGTACCCAATAGGTTTTTCCACTCTCTAAAAGATGTGAATCTGAGAGTAAATTTCCGCCTGTTTGAGCATCATACCATTCGATATTTTCGCCTATGGCTGATAAACTGCTGACCGTTGGGTTATCTATGGCGCATTTACCCACGGATACATCAACGTTCGTTGGGAAATCGCCATAAATAGTGACAGTAACAGCCAATCTGCTTATACTGCAACTATTGCCTGAAATATTATCGGCATAATAAGTTATTCCATTGACAAGAACTTCTGTAGTGCCATACATTTCTCCTCCGGAAGGCAAGTCATACCAAACGATGGTATCGCCAGAAGCAACTAAATTTGCGATGGTGCTATTATCCGATTTACAAAATACCTGCGAAGCATTTCCAATTGGAATAGGGTTTATACATTGCGAAAAAGTTGAGTTATAACTAAGTGATAAAATGAAAAAAATTAAAAATGAAATTTTTTTCGGTAAAAGAAATTTTTCTTTTTCCATTAATTTAGGGGTTGGTTAGTTTTTAATTTGCATCAACAATAGCGTTGATAAAGTGTATAAATGTAACGATAAATATACTATTTATTAAGAAAGAATTTAAAAAATTGTATATTCATAATAGTGAAGCAAAAGAATCGAGTGATGTTTTATTTCTTTTTAATTGTTTCCTTACATTTGAACCTATAAAAATCAGTTTCATGAATTATCATTTTATTGCAATTGGCGGTAGTGCCATGCACAATTTGGCATTGGCATTACATCAAAAAGGAGATACAATAACAGGCAGCGATGACGCTATTTTTGAACCTTCAAAAACAAGATTAAAAGTCAAAGGTTTATTGCCGAAAGAAGAAGGCTGGTTTGAAGAAAAAATAATGCCGAATTTAGATGCCGTAATTCTTGGAATGCACGCAAAAGCAGACAATCCAGAGTTGTTGAGAGCGAAAAGGCTTGGGCTAAAAATATATTCTTATCCTGAGTTTTTGTATGAACAATCCAAAGATAAAACGCGCGTGGTCATTGGAGGATCTCATGGTAAAACAACCATCACGTCTATGATTTTACACGTGCTCAACTATCACGAAATTGCGGTTGATTATATGGTTGGCGCACAGTTGGAAGGTTTTGATACCATGGTGCATTTAACTGCGGAAAATGAGTTTATTGTGCTTGAAGGCGACGAATATTTGTCGAGCCCGATAGATTTGCGTCCGAAATTTCATTTATACAAACCCAATATTGCCCTTTTAAGCGGAATTGCGTGGGATCATATCAATGTTTTTCCCACTTATGAATACTACGTAGAGCAGTTTTCAATCTTTGTAAATTCAATTACCAATGGCGGCATTATTGTTTACAACGAAGAAGATGATGAAGTAAAACGGGTGGTGGAGCAAGCCGCAAATCCCATTAAAAAATATCCTTACCGCACACCAAATTACAGAATTGAAAACGGCACGACATATATTGAAACTTCTATGGGAGAAATGCCTTTAGAAATTTTTGGAAAGCATAATTTACAAAATTTGGCAGGGGCAAAGTGGATTTGTCAGCATATGGGTGTTGATGAAGCCGATTTTTATGAAGCAATCTCTAGTTTTAAAGGCGCCAGCAAACGTTTGGAAAAAATTGCAGAAAATGAATCGACCATCGTTTTTAAAGATTTTGCGCATTCACCAAGTAAGGTAGAAGCGACCACAAATGCAGTAAAAAACCAGTATGGCAATAAAAAACTGTTAGCCTGTTTGGAATTGCATACTTACAGCAGTTTAAATGCCGAATTTTTAAAAGGATATAAAGGGGCCTTAAACAGCGCAGATACAGCTGTTGTTTTTTATTCTCCGCATGCAGTTGAAATAAAACGACTTGAAAAAATTACCGAGCAGCAAATAAAAGAAGCTTTTGAACGCGAGGATTTGATTGTTTACACAAATTCAACTGATTTCAGGGAATTTTTATTCAACCAGAATTTTGAAAATATGGTCGTTCTGTTAATGAGTTCAGGCAACTACGGTGGATTGGATTTTGATAAATTTAAAGCGTTAATTTAATTTTTATTCCAAAAGAATGGGGTAAATAAAATCAGCACCGTAAATAATTCCAACCTTCCAATTAACATTAAAAATGAGCATATCCATTTTGCGCCAATTGATATGTGCGCATAATTGTTAACAGGACCTAATGTTCCAAGTGCCGGGCCAATATTCCCTAAAGAAGATGCAGTGGCACCAATAGCCGATTCAAAATCCAATCCAAAAAAAGTCAAACCTACTGAGCTGACAATAAATATGAGCATGTACAATACAAAAAAAGGCAAAATATTATAGATGATATTTTTTGGAACTCCAATTCCGTTGTACCGCACCGGAATAATGGCATTTGGGTGCAATAATTTTTTGAATTCATAAAAAGTATTTTTAATCATTATAACGTGCCGAACAATTTTAATTCCCCCGGCAGTTGAACCTGCGGAACCACCAATAAAAAATAAAGAAAATATGAGCATTGTGGCCAAGGAATTCCACATCGTATAATCAGCTGTAATAAACCCGGTGGTTGTTAATACCGATGTTACTTGAAAGGCTGCATGTCTAAAGGCGCTTTCGGCTTCACCCCAAGGTTTGGGATGATTAACGGCAGTTACTAAATTAGGATCTTGAAAGAATAAAATAATGAGTGCGATTACAATGGTAAAACCTATTGTTCCAAAAAAGTAGTATTTAAATTCCTCATTGTTAAAAACTTTGCTGATTTTTCCTTTTAAAGCAAAATAAATCAATACAAAATTGGCACCGGCAATAAACATAAACAGGGTTATAATGTATTGAATTATTGGATAGCCATTCCAATAGGCGACACTTGCGTTTTTTGTTGAAAATCCGCCGGTACTCATTGTTGCCATGGAATGGTTAATGGCGTCAAACCAGTTCATTCCTGCAATTTTAAGTAATAGAAATTGAGTAATAGTTAATAAAAAATAAATAATCCACAATCTTTTTGCCGTTTCTGTAATTCTTGGATGTAATTTATCTGTCGATGGTCCCGGTGCTTCTGCCATAAAAAGCTGCATACCCCCAATTCCCAGCATTGGTAAAATTGCGACTGTTAAAACGATTATCCCCATACCGCCAATCCAATGCGTTGCACTGCGCCAAAATAAGATACCTTTTGGCATGGCTTCAATATCGTTCAAAATAGAAGCGCCGGTAGTGGAATATCCGGAAATGGTCTCGAAAAATGCATCAGTGTAAACTGGAATTGTACCGGTAAAAACGTACGGTAAAGTCCCGGTAACAGTGAGCATTAACCAACCCAAAGTCACAATTAGATACCCTTCTTTTTTCCCAAGACTTTTCTTGGCATTTCTATTAAAAAACCACAGCAAAAAACCAAGGGCAATGGTTGTAATTCCTGCATAAAATATTCCCCATTTTTCAAATTCACCATAATAAATGCTAAAAGGAACCGCAAATAACATAAATATACCATTAAGCATGGAGGTTAGTCCAAGAAAGCTAATAATGATTTGAATGTTGAGATTTTTCATTGTTAGTTGAAGAGTTTTTCAACCACTTGGATGGCTTCCGGCAAACAAAATACCACAGCTTTGTCTCCGGCTAAAATTTGAAAATCACCAAAAGTCATATGTGCAACACCATCTCTAATGACTCCCCCGAAAACTGATTTTTTGGTAAGATTTATATCCTTTATTAAGTTTTTTGTCACCAAAGAATTTTCCTTTACCCTAAATTCCAATACTTCAGCATCAACATTGTGAAGGTTTGCAAGTTTTAAAACTTCACCTTTACGAACATATTTAAAAATGGCGCTTGCGGCCAATAATTTTTTATTGATTAAGGTGTCAATTCCAATGGTTTGTGAAATATTGATATAATCCATATTTTCAACCAATGCTATAGTTTTTTTAACGCCTTTTGATTTTGCAACCAAACATGACATAATGTTGGTTTCAGAATTGCCTGTTACCGCTACAAAAGCATCCATTTCTGAAATATTTTCTTCTTCCAGAAGTTCAACAAGTCTTCCATCTCCTAAAATAACCAAAGCATTTGGTAATTTTTCGGCAACATCTTTGGCCCTTTCTTTATTAATCTCAATCAATTTTACATTAAATTTACTGTCACATAAATTTCTTGTAGCCTTAATACCAATTTTACCGGCACCCAAAATCATGACATCTTTTACGCTAAAGGGCATTTTTCCCATAAGTGTGTAAAGCTTTCTTATACTTTCTTTTGGCGCTGAAAAATAAATTTGATCTTTGGCGTTATAAATGGTATTACCTCTGGGAATTATAGTTTCACTGCTGTTTTCGGGTTTAATGGCAATCGTTATAAATTTAATATCGGCGAAGCGTTCACGAGCCTCTTGAACTGTTAAATTTATTAAAGGCGAGTTATAATCTAGGGTACTTCCTAAAATATTTAGCGTTCCGTTTTCAAATTCAATCGTGTCATTAAAAGCAGACTGGTGCAATAACATTTTAATTTCATCAGCCGCTAATTCACCCGGAGAAATCATACTGTCAATACCCAATTCAGCAAAGTCAATTTCAGAGTTTACCGTAAATTCATGGTTTGAAACACGTGCAATTGTTTTTTTTGCACCTAATTTTTTTGCCAGTATAGCCAGGGTAAAATTCGTGTTTTGGGATTCTGTTACTGCTAAAAAAATATCGGCCTTGTCAATGTTAATTTCTTTTAAAAGTTTTATTGATGTGGCATCTCCTTTTTTTGTGATTACATCTATATGATTGCTGGCATACTCAAGTTTTTCAAGGTTTGTATCTATTAAATAAATATCTTGAGATTCATAAGACAGTAGTTTTGCCAAATGGAAACCAACATCTCCGGCACCAGCAATAATAATTTTCATAAACAGAATATTTACGCAAAGATATAATCTTATATTTGATAAAAAAATTAGCTATGGTATACGACAATAACTCAATGTCCATTAAGTCCTGGGCAGAAGACGACAGGCCAAGAGAAAAGCTCTTGATGAAAGGAAAAGCAGCATTGTCGGATGCTGAATTAATCGCAATTTTAATTGGTTCGGGCAGCAGAAATGAAACTGCGGTGGCTTTATCAAAAAAAATTTTAGCGTCAATCGACAATAATTTAAACAAACTTGGAAAAATGTCGGTAGCCGATTTGCAAAAATTTAAGGGAATTGGTGAGGCAAAAGCTATTTCTATTATCACGGCATTGGAACTCGGGCGCAGAAGAAGGCTTGAAGAAGCCATGGAATTGCCGCAAATTACAGGAAGTAAAGCCATTTTTGACATCATGCAACCACTGATTGGCGAATTGCACCATGAAGAGTTTTGGATTATTTACCTAAACAATTCCAACAAAGTGTTGCACAAGGAACAGTTGAGCAAGGGTGGATTAACAGGCACTTTGGTTGATGTGAGGCTGGTGTTTAAAAAGGGAATTGAATTGTTTTCAACCGCCATTATCTTATGCCATAACCATCCTTCAGGAAAATTGCAGCCCAGTCAGGCAGATAAATCAATAACCAGCAAATTAAAACTAGCCGGAGAAACGTTGGACATAAAAGTGCTGGATCATATAATTATAACCGAAAATGCGTATTTTAGCTTTGCCGATGAAAATATAATTTAAGTTATATATCGAAGCGTTAAAAGGTTAAACAAATAAACAATTTCACACATAAACATTCTGCTTAATGCTGCTCATTTACACGCATAAAATAACGCCAAGGATTAACTATATATTTAAACATTTTTTTGGCCGAATACTTAAAATACCTGTAACATTTACCACCAAAGTAAATGAATTTGTGGCTCATAACGGGCCAAAAATAACCTATTCAAAATCTCCTTTGGGTGCTGAATTTTTTATTCGCAGCCACGATTTATTATTTGAGCAGGGAATCAACGATATAGATATCAAGATTTATAATTGGGATGATGTTCCTTGTTTTTTTCCAGTAAAAGAATCTTCAACAATTCCATTTGATATTTTTGCCGCAAGTTTTTATCTCATTAGCCGATATGAAGAATATTTGCCACACGTCCAAGATGTACACGAACGATTTGCAGCAGGGGAAAGTTTGGCTTATAAAAATGGTTTTTTAGAAAAACCGTTGGTTGATATCTGGGCTTTAAAGTTTTTGGAATTGCTAAAAATTAAATTTCCAAACTATAAATACATCGATAGAGAATTTAAATTGCTGTCAACCATCAATGTTGATATGGCGTACGTATACAAACATAAAGGCGTAGTACGCACAACAGGAGGTTTTTTAAAGGATTTACTGAATTTTAATTTCATAAATTTCAAGAAGCGCTTGCTTGCCATTTTAAATTTTAGTAAAGATCCTTATGATACTTTTTCTACCATATTAAAAATTAAAGCGGAACTTAATGTGGATACAATTTTTTTCTTTTCAATAGGAGATTATACCACCTTCGACAAAAATATTGCCTCTACAAATATAAATTTCAAATCTTTAATTAAATCGGTTGCGGATTATGCGAAAGTTGGTTTACAGCCATCTTATTTTACATTAAAAAATGCTGAAAAGTTAAAAAAAGAAAAATTACGGTTAGAATATATCATAAATAGGCCAATAACTTGTTCCCGTCAGCATTATTTGCGTTTAAGTTTGCCGGATACCTACCAAAATTTATTGGATATAGATTTAAAGGAAGATTTTACGAATGGTTATGAGAAATCAGCTGGTTTTAGAGCCAGCACTTGTACGCCATTTTATTTCTACGATCTGGATTTTGAAATTGTGACGCCCTTAAAAATATTTCCTTTTGCTTTTACAGATGTTACTTTGAAGCAACATATGAAACTTTCGAATGATGAGAGTTTGGCAAAAATTTTGGCATTAAAAAATGAAGTGAAAAAAGTTAATGGAACTTTTATCTCGGTTTTTCACAATGAAACTTTATGTGAAGATGAGTATTGGGAAGGCTGGACAAATATTTATAAAGAAACCGTTACCTAAAAAAGCCGACTCTTTTAATTCATTTCTGATGCTAAATTTTGTAAATCGGTAAAAACATTTTCTTATTTATTAATTTTAGGCGCAATTTAAGTACATTGTGAAAAATACATTAAATGAAACGAGCCATAACAAATTTTGGTACACAGCAGAATGATTAATGGGGACTGCATCTGTACCAATAAAAAATAAAATGTTAACAGATGAAACAAATTAAGCACATATTTTTTGATTTAGACCATACACTTTGGGATTTTGAAGCCAATTCAGATATCGCTTTTGAGACTATTTTTAAAAGGCATGAAGTTAAAGTCAATCTTCAAAAGTTTTTGAATTATTATCGGGGAATTAATGAACAATATTGGAAATTATATCGTGATGAAAAAGTTACAAAAGAAGAGATGCGATTGGGCAGGTTAAAAGATACATTTGTAAAAATAAACGAAAAGTTTGACCTCCAACTTCTAGAACGTTTGTCGGTCGATTATATCAATGTTTTGCCGCACCATAACCAACTTTTCGCTGGAACACACGAAATTTTGGAACATTTGTTTGTGAATTACAAACTTCATATCATCACAAACGGATTTAATGAAGTTCAGTATAAAAAGATTGAAAATTCAGGTTTAACAAAGTATTTCGATAAAATAATTACTTCTGAAGATGCTGGCGTAAAAAAACCAAATCGCATTATTTTTGACTATGCTTTGGAGATCGCTAATGCAGTTTCCTCAGAATCAATTATGATTGGCGACAACTGGGAAGCCGATATTATGGGAGCGAAAGATGCGGGATTTGATGTTATTTTCTGTAATTTCAACGCACAGCCGGTTTCGCAAAATATTAAATCGGTCACCAATTTAATGGATATTAAACGCTATTTGTAAACGTCTGAATAGTATAATTTCGCAGATCCTCAATTTATGAAAATCACAAAATTCACAGCTGCGGCATTCATCATTTTATTTTTTCAGGGCTGCACTAAAGATGTTGATTTTAATCAGCTTGATGATGCCAATATTCATACAACCTATATTGCAACTTTAATTTATTTAAACTTATCTGCTCCTGATTTTTTGGATGATTTTAACAGGGAAATTGCTATAACTACCGATTTGGTTCAGGCGCCGATTTATAATGACTCCGAGCCTTATTTGGAAAAAGTGGAATTTACGGTAATAACCGAAAATACTTTTAACAGGAATTTTAGGCTCAGTATCACTTTTTATGATGTATTTGGTGCGCCAATTTACGTTTTGCAACCCATCATCAATGTTCCTGAAAACTCGTCTAAATTAACAACCGTCATTGAGATTCCCAAACAAGATGTTTCGTTTATTTATGATACCAAATATTTTGGGTTTACCATTTTACTTTCACCAAGCACTAATGGCAGCACAATTACCATAAGTGATACTTCAACATTCGATTTAAAATCATCGGCCAAATTGTTTTTTAACTATCGCAAAATATGAGAAAATTAAGTTTTTTTATTTTTCTAGTCTGTGCGATAGGTTTCTCTCAAAACAAGCAGGTTTTATACGATTTTGCCGGTTTGCCCCAAACATTGCTGTTAAACCCGGGCGCCGAAGTAGAAAATAAATTTCATTTTGGAATGCCAATGTTTTCGCAAATAAGCGTACAAGGCGGTTTTACCGGATTTTCAGCCTACGATATTTTTGCCGACAACGGAATTAATATCAACGATAAAATTAAAGCGGCAGTGAATAATTACGGAAGGGCTGAATTTTTTGCATTTAATCAGCAATTGGAAGTGCTCAATGGAGGTTTTCGATTGCCAAACAATGATTATTTAAGTTTTGGATATTATGAAGAGGTCGATTTTTTGGCAAAAATTCCGCGTGACGTGGTCGATTTATTTTATGAAGGAAACACCATTATCGGCAGGCGTTACTCCATCGAAAAATTGGCTGCAAGAGCTGAAATGTTAGGAGTGCTTCATGTGGGTTTGTCCAAAAAACTGAATGAAAATTGGAATTTGGGCGCACGCGCAAAAATATATTCAAGCGTTTTTAATGCAAGCACAAAATCAAATTCAGGTTCGTTTTACACAGAGGAAGGATCTCAAAATATTTACAGGCAACATTTAGACAATGTTAATTTTTTAATGCAAACATCGGGTGTGTTTTTTAGTAATGGTGAAGAAATTGATGCTTCTTATGTGAAGGGCAAATTGCTTTTTGGCGGAAATCTTGGTTTGGGGATAGATTTGGGATTTACGCACCATTATTCAAAGCAGTGGACAATTACCGGAAGCGTTTTGGATTTGGGTTTTGTGAATAATTCAAAAGATGTTGAGTCTTTTCAGTATAAGGGCGATTATGAAGTGGAAGGTGTTCAATTAAATTTCGATCCCGATAATCCTGAAAACTATTGGAGCGATTTAAAAGCGGATTTTGACAACAGTATTTTGTCTGATACTTTGTACAAAAGCTTTCTTTCTTTTCGTCCAGTTAAATTAAATGGTGCGGTTAGTTATTCTTTCGGCCAAAAACAGGATGATTGCAGATACTTGATTGATCAGGGATTGTACCTGAATAAAATTGGGTTCCAATGGTTTTCAACAATCGGCGCGGTGCATTCTTATATGGCTGCAACATTGTTTTATGAGCATAGGTTTAACAAATATTTTCAAACAAAACTTACTTATACGGCCGATCCCTTTTCATTTACCAATATTGGTTTGGGTTTGTCGGCCAATATTGGCGTTGTTAACCTGTATGTTTCCGCTGATAATTTATTGAGTTTGAACAATATTTACAATGCCAAAAGTGCCAGTTTTCAATTGGGCCTTAATTTTATTTTTAAGGATAAAAATTAGTACTTTTACAAAAATCAACCAGAACAATTTGTTGAATCAATAAATTTCTACCATTATGAACAAATCTTTTTCCATCAGCTTATTTTTAATGTTCAGTTTCTCTGTGCTGTTTGCGCAAAAAAACATCAATTCTTATAAATACATTTTGGTGCCGAAGCAATTTGAATTTCAGAAATCAGCAGATCAGTATCAATTAAATTCGTTGACAAAATTTCTTTTTGAAAAATCTGGTTTTACCGTATTGTTTACGGATGAAAACTTTCCTGCCGATTTGGCCGCCAATTCCTGTTTGGGTTTAAAAGCCAAGGTTAATAATGATTCTGGGATGTTCAGCACAAAATTTAATGTGGTGCTGACAGATTGTACCAACCAGGTTGTTTATACAACCACAGACGGTAAATCAAAAGAAAAGGATTATAAAACAGCCTTCCATGAAGCCTTAAGAATGGCTTTTGCCGATATTGAAAACTTGAAATATAAGTATGACGGAAGCAATGTGGCCAATGAAAATAATGATAAGGTTGAAATTGAAAAACTAACTGTTAAGGAAATAATTCCTGCGGTTGAGGTTAAGGAAGTTGCCGAAGTACCTAAGGTTAAAGAAACACCTCCAATGGCAATTGCAAAAAAGATTGATAAAAAAGAGGCAAAAGAAGCCAAAGAAGAAAAACCAGAAATCGTAAAATCGTTTGTCAAACCAGTCGTTAATTCGATAGAAGGAAAATATATGGTCGATAAATGGGGAGAATGTGTCATTTCGCAAAAAGACGGTTATTATTCTTTTGTTGGCGGCGATGAAAAATTCGAGTTTGCGGTTATTTACAAAACTTCCATGCCCAATTTATTCATAATAAAATGGGCAGCTTTTAAACAACCCCGATTGCTTGAAATAGATTTGAAGGGCGATTTGAAAGTTGAGGATGAAAGTGGCGATAAAACGTATAAAAGAGTGCAATAGTTTTCAATTGTTGTTGAAAATTTTTTAACGCAAAACGAGCCAAAGTAAAATAAAAAAGCGCAGTGTTTCACTGCGCTTTTTTTTTGTTATGTTATTTCAATTTAATCGTGAAGCATTTGCCACAAGGTATCTTTTAATTCTAATAATCCTTGTTGTGCAACCGATGAAATGAAAAGTGTTTTAATTCCTTTAGGTAATTCTTTGATAATTTCTGCTTTTAATTCCTCATCCAATAAATCGGATTTAGAAATGGCCAGCAACCTGTTTTTATCCAGCAATTCAGGATTGTGTTGTTTTAATTCGTTCAATAAAATATCATATTCTTTCTGAATATCGGCAGAATCGGCTGAAATTAAAAACAATAAGATGGAGTTTCGTTCAATATGTCGTAAAAAACGATGTCCCAAACCTTTTCCGTCAGCGGCTCCTTCAATGATTCCGGGAATATCAGCCATCACAAAAGTTTGATAATCTCTATATTCCACGATGCCTAAATTGGGTTTTAACGTGGTGAAAGCGTAGTCTGCAATTTTTGGTTTTGCTGCAGTGATAACAGAAAGTAACGTAGATTTCCCTGCATTTGGAAAACCAACCAACCCAACATCAGCCAATACTTTTAATTCTAACTGAAACCAGCCCTCTTTAAAATCTATACCAGGCTGCGCAAATCTTGGCGTTTGGTGGGTTGAAGACCTGAAATTCCAATTTCCCAATCCGCCCATTCCGCCATCAAGTAAAATTTGCTCTGGGTTTTCATGGGTAATTTCGAATAAAATATCCTGTGTTTCGCCATCTCTAATAATGGTACCCATTGGCACATCAATATAAACGTCTTTTCCGTCTTTACCGGTGCTTCGTTGCTTGCTGCCGTCGCCACCGTGCTCTGCTTTAAAATGCTTTTTAAATTTTAGCGGATAAAGTGTCCACATATTTTTATTACCACGCACAATTACGTGTCCGCCACGACCGCCGTCTCCACCATCTGGGCCACCTTTGTCAATGTATTTCTCCCTATGTAAATGCGTAGAACCGCGTCCCCCTTTACCGGAAGAAGCGTAAATTTTTACATAGTCAACAAAATTTTCTTCAGTCATTTTCGTATAAAATTGTTTACCCAAGTTTGGGTTTAAGCGCGCAAAGGTACAATTTTGAAAACGAAAATTTAACTCTTTGACAATTTTGCGGCAACTATATTTCTATAATTGGTCAATTATTCGTGACAAACGCCTTGTAATATCTTCAATAGTTCCAACGCCGTCTGCACCAAAATATTTACCTTGAAGTTGGTAATAGTCTTTTAAAACTGCCGTTTTTGTATTGTATTCGTTGAACCGATTTCTAATTTTACTTTCATCCTGGTCATCTGTTCTTCCACTTATTTTACCGCGCTCCAACAAACGTGCTACCAATAAATCTTCCGGCACTTCTAATGCGACCATACCGCTGATGACCTCTCCTTTTTCTTCTAAAAAGTCATCTAAAGCTTTTGCCTGCGATTCTGTGCGAGGAAATCCGTCAAAAATGAATCCTTTAGCAGCGGAATTTTTATCAACTTCAGCCTTAAGCATATCAATGGTCACCTCATCCGGAACCAAATCGCCATTGTCCATAAAGGATTTTGCCAACATTCCAAGTTCAGTTTTGTTAGTGATATTGTAACGGAAAACGTCACCTTTAGAAATATGAAAAAGGTTGTATTTTTCTTTGAGCAAATCGGCTTGTGTTCCTTTTCCTGCGCCCGGAGGTCCGAATAAAACAATGTTTTTCATTTTTGGAGGTGTTGTAAGTTGGTAAATACTGGAGAGATTTCTGGCCAAACCATCGTAATCTAAACCATATCCAATGATAAATTTATCCGGAATTGAAATACCGATATAATCTATTGGCAATTCTTTTTTAAATACATCAGGTTTAAAAAACAGGGTGGCTATTTTAAGTTGTTTTAATTTTTTATCAGCGAAGATGTCATAAATTTCTTGCAACGTGTTCCCAGTGTCTACAATATCTTCTAAGATAATAACGGTCTTTCCCTCCAAATCCTCATTCAACCCTACCAACTGCTTTATTTTTCCTGTTGAATTGGTGCCTTCATAGGATGCTAATTTCACAAATGAAACCTTACAGCTGTAGTTATATTTGCGCACCAAATCAGCAACAAACATAAAGGAACCGTTTAATATTCCAATAAAAATAGGCGTTTCGTCTTTACAATCTTCTGTAATTTGCACCACCATTTTATCAATGGCTTCCGCAATTTTTTCTTCGGAAATATATTTTTTGAAATAGTTATTGTGTATTTTAATTAGGCTCATTTTTATGCTTTGATACAAATTTAACAATCAATAGGTAAAATTAGCCCTTAAAGATGATTTAATTGCTAATTTGAAATACAAAAACCGTTTTGACTACTCAAAACGGTTTTGCAGTTTGAAGTAATACTACTTTTATTTTTTTTCTTTATCTAATTTTTTAGTGAAATCATACAATATCGGAGAAGCAATAAACCAAGAGGAATAAGTACCAACACCAATACCAACGATTAACGCAAACATAAATCCTTTAATAGAGTCGCCACCAAATAAGAAGATAGCAACCAATACCAATAATGTGGTTAATGAGGTGTTTATTGTTCTACCCATTGTGCTGTTTAATCCGGTATTTATCACCTTATAAAAACTCCAGGAAGTGTGGGTTTTTGAGAACTCACGTATTCTGTCGTAAACAATCACCGTATCGTTTATTGAATATCCTAAAACGGTCAGAATTGCCGCAATAAAAGATTGTCCAATCTCCATATCAAAAGGTAATATTTTATAAAATATCGAGAAGATACCAAATACAATTAAAACGTCATGAAATAATGAAACAACAGCTCCTAAACCATATTGCCACTTGCTAAATCTAAATAAAATATATAGGAATATAACCATAAGGGAACCTAAAACAGCCCAACCCGCAGCAGTTTTAATGTCATCGGCAATGGTAGGTTCAACTTTCATTGCACTCATAATTCCAATAGTTTTTGTGCCATCATAACCAGGCTTAAATTCTTCCAAAGAAAGTCCTTCTGGATTGTATGTTTTTAAACCTGCATATAACAATTCTTGCACTTCATCATCAATAGCTTTGTCTTCTATATCAATTTTATACTTGGTGGTAATTTTTAACTGACTTGCTTCTCCGTAAGTTTTAACTTCAGGGGCATCACCAAATACATCTTTTAAAGTATTTGCAACATCAGTTGCGCTGGTGGCTTTATCAAATTTTACCACATAAGATCTTCCGCCAATGAAATCTACGCCGTAATTTAATCCGTTTGTAGACAGTGAAACAATACTCATTACAATTAAAATACCTGAAAATATATAGGCCGGTTTTCTTAATTTTAAGAAATCGACATTGATTTTGGTAAACCAATTTTTTGTGATGCTCGTATTGAATGTAAATATTTTTCCTTTTCCAGCATACCAGTCAATCACCAAACGAGAGATAAAAATTGCAGTAAACAATGACGTTAAAATACCCACAATAAAGGTATACGCAAATCCTTGTACTGGACCTGTTCCGAAAACATATAAGATGATACCGGTTAACAATGATGTAACGTTTGCATCTAAAATCGCTGAAAATGCACCATCATAACTAAATCCGTATTTTATGGAGGCTTTTAATCCTTTTCCATGGCTTAATTCCTCTTTAATCCTTTCGTAGATAATTACGTTTGCATCAACCGCCATACCGATGGTTAAAATGATACCGGCAATTCCAGGCAAGGTTAATACTGCGCCGAAAGCTGTTAAGATTCCAAAAATAAATAAAAGGTTCACTATTAAGGCAAAATCGGCAATTACACCTGCTTTTCCATAGTAGAAAATCATCCAGGCAAAAACAATCAACAATGCCAAAAAGAATGAGTACATACTGCTGTCAATGGCTTGTTGCCCTAATGATGGTCCAACAATTTCTGATTGAATAATATGTGCCGCAGCTGGTAATTTACCCGCTTTTAATACGTTTGCGATATCTTGTGCCTCAGCAACAGTCATGCTTCCGCCGGAAATGGATGTTCTTCCATTTATAATGGCAGTATTTACAGACGGTGCGGTATAAACATAATCATCTAAAACTACAGCAACAAATTTACCTACATTATCAGTAGTCATTTTAGCCCAAAGTTTTGTTCCGGCCGCATTCATGGTCATACTAACTTCCGGAGCGCTTGTTTGTCCGTATTCCTGGCTCGCATCTTCAATTACATCACCTTCAATTGGGGCAATGTCTTCGCGGTTAGATTTGATACCATATAAATAAATTAAATCGGTACTTTCGTTGGTTGCTGAAGTTGCAGAAAATGGTTTGGCATCCCAAAGAAATTTAGCATATTTCATATCGTTAGGAAGCAAAGCCCTAACTTCAGTCATCGCTAAATATTTGTTTACTTTTGCAGTATCGGCAACTTTAGCAGTTCCTATTACCGATGAAATTTGATTTTCATCTTGAGGGATACTTGGCGTTTATTAAGTGAATAAATTAGTTGCTTGGTTGGTTGCCAATGAATCAGAAACCGCACCCAATAAATCATCAATATTGTCTTTTGGCGCTGCAGTAGTGTCAATTTGTGTTTCCGATTTCAATAAATTTTCAACAACTGTGTTGGCTTGAAAAAAGAAATTTGCTGTTTCCTGATTTGAATAAACTTCCCAAAACTCTAATTCAGCAGTGCTTTGCAATAATTTTTTAACACGGTCAATATCTTTTGCGCCAGGCAATTCAATTAAAATACGACCTGAGTTTCCAATTCGTTGAATATTTGGTTGTGTAACACCAAATTTATCGATACGGCTTCTTAAAACTTCGAAAGCGGTATTGATAGAGCCAGAAATTTCTGCTTCAATAATTGGTTTTACTTCTTCATCAGTTAATTTGAAGTTTATTTTTTCACGTAAAGATTTATTTCCAAAAATACTTGGGTCGCTTAATTTAACTTTTCCGTCGCTTAATTTCTTAAACTCATCAAAAAATAAATTTAAATAGGTATCATCGCTGCTTTTTTGAGCCAAATCTGCTTTTGCCAATGCTTCATTGAATACAGGATTTTTTGAATCGTTGGACAATCCAATTAAAATATCCTTCACAGAAACCTGTAAAATAGCATTGATACCACCTTTAAGGTCTAATCCTAAGTTTAGCTGTTTGTCTTTAATTTCGTTATAGCTAAATTGCACAAAACCCAAATCAATCACCGGATAATTTGCAACAGAGTCTAAATACGCTCTTTCCAAACGGGCTATTTCACGGCCATCATCTGATTTAGATTCTGCATACACTTTTGCTTTATTTTCAACACCACCTGTAAACCATGTAAATGATAATTGATATAAACTTACTAATCCGAATAGAATAGCGAATAACTTTATAAGTCCTTTGTTTTGCATTTTAAATTTATTTTATATAAATGTAGTTTGATTTAACGTGCAAATATATAATTTCAATTAAGAACTGACAATTCTTTTTTTCTTTTTATATAGCTTAATTATCATATCCATATTTATAACAATTCTGAAGGATGAATTTTATATATTTGTTATAAAAATTTAATAAATATGAAACATTTGTCAGATATAGAAATAGCACAGGATAAAAAATTAATACACATTAAAGAAATTGCTGCCAAGTTAGGCATTGAAGAAGATGATTTAGAAATGTTTGGGAAATACAAAGCGAAGTTACCACTGAGTTTTATTGATGAGAAAAAAATCAAAAATAACAATTTGATTTTGGTTACTGCGATTACGCCAACACCGGCAGGTGAAGGAAAAACAACAGTTTCTATTGGGTTAACGGAAGGCTTAAATAAAATAGGTAAACAAGCCACGGTTGTTTTGCGTGAACCATCTTTAGGACCTGTTTTTGGAATTAAAGGCGGCGCAGCCGGCGGCGGTTATTCGCAGGTTGTTCCTATGGAAGACATCAATCTTCATTTTACAGGCGATTTTAATGCGGTTGAAAAAGCAAACAATTTATTATCGGCCTTAATCGACAATAATTTACAAAGCACAGTTAATAATTTAAATCTGGATGCAAGAACTGTGGTTTGGAAACGTGTTATCGATATGAACGACAGGGCTCTGAGAAATATTGTGATTGGATTGGGTGGCACGGTTAACGGCATTCCGCGTGAAGCCGGCTTCAATCTTACGCCCGCATCCGAAGTGATGGCTATTTTATGTATGGCTACCGATTTTGAAAATTTGAAAAAACGTTTGGGAGATATTTTC
>DATIRG010000127.1:0-5166 GCA_035470005.1 Lutibacter sp.
ATGCCATTACCGAAAAAACTTCCGCAGAAATTAAAAATACCATCACCCAGGAAACACGAGAAGTCGTTACCGAGCCGCTTGCCAACTACAATGTGCTTGTTTTGGACCAGCAATTCAACAAAAACTCCTCCGTAAGTTTTGTAAACACCAATGTTACTCTAAACGGCAGTTTTAGAGATGCCAATGTTTCGGCATTTCTATTTAGCGTTGCTGATAAAGGAAACAGGTTTAAAACTTCGGGAGATATTAAAATAAGTAACATTCGGGAAAACGGCGAAATCAAATCGGGGTATTCCGGTTATTTGGAAGTCGGTAAAATTTTCGGCAATTACCAATATGAACTTGGCCACAAAAGAAGCGATAAAAAATACGACATCAAAGATCTTGGCTATCAAAGCAAAAATAATTATGCCGACTACTGGGCACAAATGTCCTACAGAATATTTGAGCCCACAAATACTTTTAACGATTATAAATTTACATTTACCAGCATCCTGAATTATCAAAACAATTCCAACGCGTATGCAGGAAATTATTTTGAATTGGATTTTTTCTTTTTCACAACGAAAAGATTTGCCTTTGGTGGAGAATTAGCGACAAATTTAGGCGATCAATACGATTTTTATGAGCCACGCGTTGACGGACGATTTTTTAAGCAAAATTCGGTTTATGTGCTAAACGGCTGGATTTCTTCAGATTACCGTAAAAAATTTGCGATTGATGTCAGAAGTACTTTTGCCAAAAGATACCAGATGGACAATACTTTTGCTGAAATTTCCGTTTCACCACGCTATCGCTTTTCCGACAAATTTTCGACTGTTTACAAGTTGAATTTTTCAAAACTTATCAATGAGAAAGGTTGGGTCACCAATTTAGAAAATGGAAATATTATTTTTGGAAACAGGGATGTAAAAACGGTGACCAACACGTTAACGGGCAATTTAAGTTTCAACATAAAATCAACATTGGCGCTGTCGTTCAGGCATTATTGGTCGCCGGTTAAATACGACACCAATTTTTTTGAACTGAACCATGAAGGCACTTTAAACGCCAGTACCTATCAAGGGAACCATGATATTAATTACAATATCTGGAATTTGGATTTAAGCTACTCCTGGGAATTTGCCCCGGGAAGTCAGTTGGTAGTTTTATACAGAAACTCCATTTTTAATGAGGATCAATTGGCACATTTAAATTTCAAGAAAAACTTAGACAATCTTTTTACAGAGCCTCTAAATAAGAATCTTTCTGTTAAATTTATCTATTATTTGGATTATAACAATGTTAAAGCCTGGCTTTAGGCCCCCTAACCCCCGAATGGGGGACAGCGCGTTAAAAAAATGTTCAGTGAACATTTTTAGCGATAGTGCCAGCTGGCGCGTTGGACTTTGAAAAGTTGAATTTTCAAGACAAATTAAAAAATCGATTCCTCAGTTAAACAATTAAACAATTTTAAAACAAAAAGCTTACTTTTACCGCATGATAGAAGCTAAAAATATTCATAAATTTTACGGGGATTTAGAAGTTTTAAAAGGCGTTGATTTGTCCATTAAAAAGGGAGAAATTGTGGCGATTGTTGGTCCATCGGGTGCAGGAAAAACAACATTGCTGCAAATTCTTGGCACGCTGGATTACCCAAGCAAAGGAAAAGATTCCAAACTTTCCATCAGCACCAAAAACATTCTCGAATTAAAAGACAACGAACTTTCTAAGTTCAGAAATCAGCATATCGGATTTATTTTTCAGTTTCATCAGTTGCTTCCCGAATTTACGGCGCTTGAAAATGTATGCATCCCTGCTTTTATCGGAAATACATCTAAGAAAGAAGCAGAAAACAAAGCCAAGGAATTGCTCAATTTTCTCGGACTTTCCAACAGAATGAACCACAAACCCAATGAACTGTCGGGCGGAGAGCAGCAACGTGTTGCAGTTGCCAGGGCCTTAATCAACAATCCCGACGTTATTTTTGCCGATGAGCCAAGCGGAAATCTGGATTCTTCCTCTGCCAAAAATTTGCACGAATTATTTTTTACGCTGCGCGATAAATTCAACCAAACTTTTGTGATTGTAACGCACAATCAGGAATTGGCCGAGATGGCCGACCGGAAATTGGAAATGACAGACGGCAGAATCAGCAATAATCCTTTATAAAATGACAGGCATTATCAGTGCAATGCAGGAAGAAATTCAGGCATTGCTGCACGAGCTTCAGCAAGTAACAACCACCGAAAAAGGGATGAGAACCTATTATACCGGCACGTTGTTCGGCAAAAAAGTGGTACTTGTTTTTTCCCGCTGGGGAAAAGTCGCTTCTGCAGCCACCACCACACAGCTGATTAACGATTTTGATGTGAAAGAAATCATTTTTACAGGTGTTGCCGGTGCCATTCATCCAAAATTAAATATCGGCGACATTGTGATTGGCAAAAATTTGTACCAACACGACTTGAATGCGTTTCCTTTTTACGAAAAATTTGAAATTCCCATTTTAAGAAAGTTATTTCTTGAAACCAATGACTCCGCAAAAATGCTGGAAGCCACCAATTTATTTTTGGATACTTACCACGAATTTATTGCGCTGGAAGATTCAGAACTTTTTGACATCCAACTACCAAAGGTGGTTTATGGCGATATTGCCAGCGGCGATCAGTTTATTTCCAGTCTCAAAAAAATTAAAAAGCTGAACAAAAAGCTTCCTACGGCCATTTGCGTGGAAATGGAAGGCGCTGCGGTGGCACAGGTTTGTTTTGAATACAAAGTGCCATTTTCCATTATTCGCGTCATTTCCGACAAGGCAAATGACAATGCGACCATTGATTTCCCGAAATTTGCCAATTCCATTGCAAGCAAATATGCTTTGGGAATTTTGAAAAACTATTTTGCATAGATTCCGCCTATTTTTATATCTTTGATAAATCCTTTTGAACAATGCAGTTTAAGCATCCGGAAATTCTTTACGCACTTCTGTTACTGATTATTCCGATAATTGTTCATTTATTTCAGCTGCAACGATTCGTTAAAGTCCCTTTTACCAATGTCGCTTTTTTAAAAAATATCGAAAAGCAAACGCGTAAAAGCGCCAAACTTAAAAAATGGCTTGTTTTAATCAGCCGTCTATTGGCATTAAGCTGTATTATTTTAGCCTTTTCGCAACCCTATTTTTCCAAATCATCAACGCAGCAACAAGTGAGTGTCACCATTTATTTAGACAATTCCAACAGCATGCAGGCAAAGGGTGAAAAAGGCGAATTGCTTAAAAGCGCTGCCCAAAAAATTATTGAAAACAACAACCTTCAAAACAGCACTTTTACGTTGATCACCAACGAGGGAAATTTGAAAAATTTAGATGCCAATGGTTTAAAAAATGAATTGATCAGCCTTCAATATTCTCCAAATAAGCTTGATTTAAATACCGTTTTACTGGAAGCAAAAGGCAATTTTTCAGATGAAACCAACACCTTAAATAAGATTGTATTATTATCTGATTTTCAAAATATTAATATTGAAAATAAAATTGATTTTACAATTGTAAACTCGCCTGTTTCATTGCTGCAGCTATCCCCAAAAGAAGTGCCAAACATTTTTTTGGACAGCGTGACTCTTGAACAAAAATCTGCAACAGAAACAACCTTGAATGTCTTGGTAAAAAGCAGCCAGATGATATCTGAAACGATTCCTGTTTCTTTGTTTCAAGATGAAACCCTGATGGGAAAAACAACGGCAAAATTTGCAAATTCCAATCGGCAAACAGTTGAATTTACGCTCACGAATGCCGCCAATTTCAATGGAAAAATTTCCTTGGTTGATGACGGAATGGAATTCGACAACGACTTTTATTTTTCAATTTCGGCACCCGAAAAAATCAACGTGTTAAGCATCGGAAATCCGACCGAATTTTTACCAAAGATTTATACTGAAAATGAATTCAACTTTACAGCTTCCCCGCTTCCCCAATTGAATTACAACTCCATCCAAAATCAGCATTTAATCATCTTAAATGAACTGGCGGAGATTCCTGCCGAATTGCAGCGCAGTTTAAGCGAGTTTATGGAAAACAGCGGAAATTTGGTGGTGATTCCTTCACAAAACTCAAATTTGGTTTCCTATAACCGATTTTTGAATGCATTTCAGGCCGGAAAAATAAGCGGTAAAATTGAAAATGAACATCAAATTACCGCCATCAATTACGGTCATCCTTTGATTGATGATGTTTTTGAAAAGAAAGTGACCAATTTTCAATATCCAAAAACAGCAATGCATTACCAAAACAATTCCCTAAACAGTTCCGCGATTCTCAAATTCGACAATAACAGTGCGTTCATTTCTTCAACAAAAACCAAAAACGGAATTTTTTATTGGGTCGCATCGCCATTAAACAAAAGCATTTCAGATTTTTCTCAATCGCCATTGGTGGTACCCGTTTTTTATAATTTTTCTAAAACAAGCCTAAAAACTTCACAATTGTATTACACGATTGCACCAGAAAACAATATTGAAATCAAGGCAAACATTGGTAAAGATGAAGTCCTCAAAATTTCAAATGAAACCGGTTCATTTATTCCGCTTCAAAAAGTATCCCAAAACAAAGTCGATTTAATGTTGTCTGACGTACCAATACAAAGCGGATTTTACAAAGTTTCCATTGGCAATAATGTACTAAAAACCATTGCATTAAACTACAACAGGGAAGAGAGCGATGCCAATTATGCCGATTTAAAATCCTTGGCCGGTAATGCTGAAAATGTGACCGTTTCCTCATCCATCGATGATCTTTTTGATGAAATTGAAAATCAACATAAAATCAATTGGCTTTTTAAATGGTTTTTAGCATTTTCTGTGCTATTTTTGTTCATTGAAATGCTGTTGTTAAAATATTTCAAAATATGAATTTACTTCTAAAGTCTGCTACCATTATCGACAATTCCAGTCCGTTTCACCTTCAAATTAAAGACCTACTTATTGAAAACGGCACCATCACAAAAATTGGCGAAAAGCTTAAAAATTCGAAAAATTATAAAGAAATTAAATTTGACAACCTCCATATTTCGCAAGGCTGGTTCGATTCGAGCGTTTGTTTTGGCGAACCCGGATTTGAGGATCGGGAAACGATAGAAAACGGACTGAAAACGGCATCCAGAAGCGGTTTTACAGCAGTTGGTGTAAATC
>DATIRG010000128.1:0-3230 GCA_035470005.1 Lutibacter sp.
GTTCTTTTAAGACAATTTCTGGCGTATTTGAGTTCAATTCCCTCAGCAGTGGCAAAATGGAGAAAATATTTTCTTTCTCAATTAATTTAATTTCAAGATGTTCCATATTAATAGTAAATTAGCATCATGGTTGTCAATAGTATGTAATTAATTTCAAAAACAGCAATGTTTCCGAAATTCTGTTAATCATCCAATAAATAAAAAATTTAGCCAAAGCAATGATACAAATTAAAGAAATTTCAGCGAAAGAAACATTTCCAATAAGGTTGGAAGTATTGCGTAAAAATATTCCCTTGCCATACGAATTTAATGGTGATTTTGATTCAGACACCATTCATTTAGGCGCTTTTAAAAATGATAAACTCATTGCGGTCTCCAGTTATATGAAGGCAGATAACAAGAATTTTCAAGGAAATCAATACCAACTCAGGGGAATGGCCACTTTAGCGGAATATCAGGGTTTTGGTGCAGGAAAACTCATGTTGCAAAAAGCAGTTCAAATTTTAAAAGAAATTAACAGCAATCTTTTATGGTGCAATGCGCGCATTGCTGCCGTTGATTTTTATGTAAAGCAAGGATTTCAAACTTTTGGTGAAAAATTTGATATTGCCTATGTTGGGGAACATTACGTAATGTTTAAAAAAATATAATTAAAAATGGGGGAAGTACCCTAAAATTGGGATAATTATACCATTCAATATCCTTTTATTGTATTTTACATCCTATATAGAACCATTCTATTTTTTCTATCGGAAAAATTAGTTTAGATTTGTTTATTATAATTTGTTAAAAATCAATTGCTAGACTACAAATTAAATGTTTTTTTTCATAGTGCCCAATTAAAAAATAAATGAAAAATAGATTTATAATTTTATTTTATTTGGGGTTTTCTTCGCTTTTAATGGCCCAGGAAACCGTCGAGATAAATAAATTGAAAAAGGAACTTCAACAAGAATTGGTGGATACTTCAAAAGTAACCATTCATTTAAAAATTGCTAATTTATATTTGAAAGGCAAGCCAGATTCTACTTCGGTTCATTTAACTAAAGCTTTGGAATTGGCGAAAAAATCTTTACATCAGCCTAAAATTGCACAAGTCTACACCAGATTTGGCTATTTTTATGAAAACAAAGATAACTTTAAAGATGCTATAAAAAATTACCAAGAGGCTTTTTTGATCTATGAAAAACTGAAGGATAAAAAGAGAATGGCCAGAACATACAATTCTCTGGGTATTAATTATTCAGAATTATATGCAGAAGACAGGGCTATTGAATATTATTTGAAATCGTTGAACCTGCATAAGGAAATTTTAGATGAAGATGGAGTTGCCTCAAATTACACCAACATAGGAAATCTTTATTACAATGAAGAAAATTACGACTTGGCTGAAAAATATTTTAGGGATGCTTTGTTAATTTATGAGAAATTGAATGATAAGTATGGGATTTCAAGTTCCTATACTAATATTGCAAATGCCTTGGCCGACAATGGAAAAGTAGAAGAGGGATTGGATTTTTACAAAAAATCTATTGCCATAGAAGAGGAATTGGGTGATCAATATGGCATTGCCATCAATTATAACAATATCGGCGATTCTTACATCAATTTAAAGCAATTTAAGGAAGCGAAGGAATATCTCGACAAAGCAATGAAAATTGCCGATAGCTTGGGTGAAAAAGATTTGCAGTCTATTGTGCTTTTAAACATTTCTGATGTTGAAAATAAACGAAAAAATCATCAAAGTGCGATTTATGCAGCTAGAGAAAGTTATGCAATTGCTGATTTAATAGGCAATTTAGACTACAAGTCGGAAAATTTATTGCAGGCATCTATAGCCTATGAAGGTTTGGGTGACAATGTTTTGGCATTGGAAAGATTAAAACAATACACCGCCATTAAGGATAGCTTGTTGAAAATGGACAGGGCAAAAAAGATTAAATTATTCAACACCTTAAATGAATTAGAAAAATCGCAATATACCATCACTGATTTATCAAAAACAAGTGAAGAGGCTCAATTAAATTATGAGAAAGAAAGAAAATACACCCATTTTTTAATTATTGCCATGGTGATTTTTGCATTTTTACTTATTTTACTGATTCAACAAAATGCGTCCAAGAAAAAAGCTTATACTTTATTGGAATTTAAAAATTACCAGGTCAATAAAATGAAGGATGAAATTGATGGGCAAAGCAATAAATTAAAGCAATTGAATAGCACTAAAGATAAATTTTTCTCCATTATTGCCCACGATTTAAAAAATCCGTTCAATTCAATAGCAGGTTTTACAGATCTGATGATAGAGAACAATGAAATATATGATCAGGTAAAACGCTTGAAATTTTTAAAAATAATAAAGGGTTCAACAGCAAAAGTATCAAGTTTACTAGATAACCTGCTGATATGGGCCAGTTCCCAATCAGGTAATTTAAAATTTAATCCGAAAAATATAAATTTGGCGCAGCAAGTTGCCGGTGTGATTTCATTTTTGGAAATTCAGGCCATCAATAAAGATATTTCGATTTCAAACAAGGTTGATAAAAATATTCATCTGAATGCTGATGAAAATATGTTGGATACCATTCTTAGAAATCTTGTCTCAAATGCCATAAAATTTACGCAGCCAAAAGGAGAAATTCAAATTTACTCATCATTGAAAAATGATTTTGTTGAAGTCACGGTAATGGACAATGGCATTGGTATGACAGAAGATGAAATAGCTGTCATTTTCAACATTAGTGAAATAAGTTCCACTTTGGGAACTTCAAATGAACAGGGCTCAGGATTGGGACTGATTTTATGCAAAGATTTTGTGGAAAACCATGGCGGTAAAATTTGGGTGGAAAGCGAAGTAAATGAAGGCAGTGAGTTTAAGTTTACCTTGCCAATTTGGAAAGATTAGCCTTTTATACTAGGATTTAAAATTATTACAAAAAACAGGCAATTTGCCTGTTTTCTCTTTTTTTTGAAAACGATTTCAATTTAAAAGCAGTTAAAATAGGTAGATAAAAGTCAATTAGCGCAGCGTTAGATTGTTACTTAAATAAATTATTAAAAAATCTTGTAAATCGCGAACTTCTATGGCAAAAATTTCATAACTTAGTCTTGCTTTTTAATGCATTGCACTCAATATAAATTTTGAAAATAATGAATCAAAAGCAAAAAAATTATACTAATCAATTTACTAAAGTTACAAAAATTATGAAAAATTTTAAAATGAGTATGTA
>DATIRG010000129.1:0-2455 GCA_035470005.1 Lutibacter sp.
TATTGCTGGAAGAGCATAAGTTGGAACAAGTTGTTCTTAGTGCAATCGCTGAAAAAATAATCGCTGAAAAAGAGGTTATAAAAAGCTATATCGATAAAATTGTGGTACTCGACACCCTTTTTGCAAAATCAAGAATGGCGATGAAGTATAAGATGAAAGCGCCTATTTTACTTGATAAAAAAGCAACTCTGGAAGTTGTGAACGGTCAATACCTGCCGCTGGCAAACAAATGCGCGAAAACGGGTGCCATTTACACGCCTTTAAATGCGGAGTTTGACAAAAAAACCTGCGTTATTACAGGTTCAAATATGGGCGGCAAAACGGTGCTTTTAAAAACAATTGGTTTTATGCAGCTGCTAACCCAAATGGGTTTTTGGGTTCCTGCCATAAAGTTTAAAACATCTGTTTTTGAAAATATCCATTATATTGGCGAAGACCTTTCCGAAAAAGTGGAAGGCCTCAGTAGTTTCGGATTTGAAATTCACAATCTTACAAAAGCCATCAATGATTTTGGAACAAACACCTTGCTGCTGATTGATGAGTTTGCAAAAACAACAAACTCCACCGAAGCAAAAGCCATCATTGCCGCGATGCTAAAAAGCTTTTCCCAAAAAGAGACCGTCTGCAGCTTTTTGTCAACCCACTTTATGGAATTGCCTGAATTTGAAAAAGTGTCTTTTTATAAAATGAAAGGGTTGGATTATTCGGCATACGAGAATTATTACAACAAAGAGAAACAATATTCATTGCGTGAAAGAATTAAGCTGATCAATACTTTTATGCGCTTCGAAATTATCAAAACGGACAATAAAGACAAGACTTATGACGCCATAAAAATTGCGGATATATTAGGGTTAAATGATGAAATTATTAAATATACAAAAGCGTATTTAAGTGAGAATTATGACTAAATCAAAATTAAATCTCGACACCAATAAGATTGCGAAAGCGCGAGAACTTTCAAAACAAATAACTGCTCCGGTGCAGAGATATATTGAGAAACACACAACGGTTGCCATTGAGAGAACCACACTTAGAATGATGGGTGCTGATGGCGTTGACAGTATTGGTGTGCCGATTCCAAATATGGTTGTTGACCAAATAGGCGATCATATTTGCTATGGGGCCGCAAAATATTATATCAATGCATTGCTTAAAAAAGGCTTAACGCCCGAAGAACTGAATAATGAAATTGCAAATGGTTTGGACATTGCAAAAATTGATTTTGTCGACTTTTCTTATATTGAAGAAAAAGCGCAGGAATTGGTTGAAGCCTTTGCCACAAAAGTGAAAGCGAATGTGGCCTACAGAGAAGAAAAAATCAATAAATATAAAGAGAAGGAGAATTCCCCGTTATTGTATCTTATCGTTGCAACAGGCAATATCTATGAAGATGTAAAACAAGCGCAAGCAGCTGCCAAACAAGGCGCTGATATTATCGCTGTGATCAGAACCACGGGTCAAAGTTTATTGGATTTTGTTCCTTTCGGACCCACAACTGAAGGTTTCGGAGGAACCTATGCCACGCAGGAAAATTTCAAAATAATGCGTAAAGCATTGGATGAAACAGGGGAAGAAATAGGGAAATATATTCGATTGGTTAATTACTGTTCGGGTTTATGTATGCCTGAAATAGCCGTTATGGGCGCTTTGGAAAGGCTGGATATGATGTTAAACGATTCTATGTACGGCATTTTGTTTAGAGACATCAATATGTACAGAACTTTTGTTGATCAGAAATTTTCAAGAATGATCAATTCATTTGCCGGAATTGTAATCAACTCCGGAGAGGATAATTATTTAACCACTTCAGATGCTGTTGAAAAGGCTTATACGGTTACCGCATCTCAGTTTATCAACGAAAGATTTGCTTATGAATCAGGTTTGCCTGCCAAATTAATGGGTTTGGGTCACGCTTTTGAAATGAATCCGGATATTAAAAATGGTTTCCTTTTAGAAATGGCACAGGCGCAAATGGCAAGTGAAATATTTCCTGAAGCACCATTAAAATATATGCCTCCCACAAAATATATGACAGGGGATATTTTTAAAGGACTGGCAATGAATACCTTGTTTAACTTTATTGCAAAATCTACAAATCAGGGAATTTTATTGCTCGGTATGCTAACGGAAGCCATTCATACGCCGTTTATGCAAGACCGGTTTTTAGGCGTTGCCAATGCTAAATATGTGTTGAATAATATTGCCGATTTCGCTGATGATATCGAATTCAAAAAAGGTGGAATTATGCAAACCAGGGCAAAAGTTGTGCTGGATGAAACGATTGAGTTTCTTGAAGAAATTAATAAAACGGATTTATTTAATGCCATTGAGACTAAAATGTTTGCAGAAGTAAGCCGACCGAAAAACGGCGGTAAAGGATTAAGTGGCGTAGCTGAAAAGGCAAAGGATTATTACAATCCTTTTTACACGTATCTTGAAAATGAATTAAATA
>DATIRG010000130.1:0-2438 GCA_035470005.1 Lutibacter sp.
TCCTTTTAAAGCTGTTGGTGTTTTATCTTCAAAAACGCGGCTTGTGGTATCGCCATTAAACTTGTTTCTTAAAATTACGTAGTAATAATTGTACAAAGTTCCCTGTAGCTGAATTCCCACAAATGCGAGCAAGGCATAAATCAAAAGGGAATCGGTGATGTGCCAAAGCGCCAAAAAAATAAAGAAATTCAATATGATATCTGCAACGGAGTCAAAATAGCGCCCCGTATAGGAAGGCGTCTTTTTTATGCGTGCCAATTCCCCGTCGGCAGCATCCAGAACAGATTTTAAAATCAGGAAAAAAGCAGCAGCCCAATAATAACCATAAAGCATGCAGGCAATGGCAATCAATCCCGAAATGATAAACAAAACGGTCACTTGAACCGGCGTAAAGGAAGTTTTTTTAAGGGAATTTGCAATGATTCTTGCTGCGGGTCTTCCATAATCAGAAAGATCAATGAATTTGTGATTTTTAGGTAATTTAGACATCTTGCTATTTTCTTCAGGGCATTTTTAAGGCCTTAGTTTCCTAAACTTTAAAACAGCACTTTTTTTTGAGCGGCAAAAATACGCTTTATTATTTTTAAACTAACGAAAGAAAGAAATCAGGTTCTAGCCTTTCAATAAATAGTTCTGTAAGATTTATTCTTCCGTTGTATCAAAACTTTGCAGTTTGCTGAGCAATTCCTGAATACTTTCTGGTGCATTGTTGTGATCAAACTCAAAGGTGTAAAGTTCGCCGTTTAAATTAAGTTCAAATTCCCCTTTTATGGCTTTATCCACCGCAAGATCATCGATGGAAATATTGCTTTTTATTAAGTCGAAATCAATTTTTTTAACCATTTCTACAAATTCATTTAGCTGAATATCAGTCAGTTCAATTTGATGTGTTTCGTTGTTTTTTGTAACTTCAAGCAAGTTGTTTTCCAATTGAATAGATAATTGAAATCCTCGTGTTTGTGCATTATAATTCAGCGAAATGGTATCTTTTTTATCCTGGCTTTGGCAAGAAGTTAAAGATGCAAACAGTAAAATTAAAGTCATTTTAAATAGTTTCATATTGAAGGATTTAATTATAAAGATATAAAAAAAGGTGATGTAAAGCACCTTTTTAATTTTTTAAAGCAAATCTGATTACTGAACAAAACTTTCTCTTGAACCACCAGTTCCAAAAATAGTTCTCATACTCTTGTTTTGGCCTCTTTGGTGCTTTTTGCAGATACATCGTCTGAAGTGTACACATAAAAATTGCTCATGTTAACAGTGGCTTCTTGGTTTGGAATTACTTCGTTATTGTTTTGACAAGCGATAACCGCTAACGCTAAAATAACTAAAGAAATAAATAATTATTTCATTGTTAATTGGATTAAGGTTGATTAATAAATGGGCTAAATAATAACATTTAGAGATGTGCCTAAAGTATTGATAAAAAGTTAAAAGACAATAAAAAATTAAAAATGTTGGTTAAAAAAATACCTAGATGATAAAATTCAACTAGGTATTATTAAAATGTCGTATTAGGTTTAATACTTATGAAAGCATCGTTTTTGCTTTTACTAATGCGTTGTATAACACATCAACTTCTTCAAAAGTGTTGTAAAATGAAAAAGAGGCGCGTACTGTTCCCGGAATTTTATAAAAGTCCATAATAGGTTGCGCACAATGGTGGCCAGTTCTTACTTCAACGCCCAATTTATCTATGATGGTGCCAATATCATAAGGATGAATTTCTCCAATATTGAATGAAATTACGGAGGTTTTATGTTCAGCAGTTCCGTAAATTTTTAATCCTTCAATTTGTAAAAGTTTTTTTGTGGCATATTGAAGCAATTCATTTTCATATTCGGCAATGTTGTCAAAACCTATATTGTTTAAATAATCGATGGCCGTTCCAAAAGCGATAACGCCGGCAATATTTGGCGTTCCTGCTTCAAATTTGTGCGGTAAATCGGCATAAGTGGTTTTTTCAAAAGTCACTTCTTTAATCATTTCTCCGCCGCCTTGATATGGTGGCAGTTTGTTGAGCCAAGCTTCTTTGCCATATAAAATGCCAACGCCGGTTGGGCCACATAATTTATGGGCAGAATCCACATAAAAATCAACATCCAAATCTTGAACATCGGGTTTAATGTGCGGACAAGATTGTGCGCCGTCAATCAATACTGCTGCACCAAATTGGTGTGCTTTATCAATTATTTCTTTAATCGGGTTGATGGTTCCCAACGCATTGGAAACATGGTTTACAAAAACTAGTTTTGTTTTATTCGAAAGCAGTTTGTCGTATTCATCCATCAACAATTCTCCTTCCTGGTTCATTGGAATCACCTTTAAAACGGCTCCGGTGCGCTCACACAACATTTGCCAGGGAACAATATTTGAATGGTGTTCCATGGCCGAAACGATGAGTTCATCACCTTTTTGCAATAACGACGTAAAGC
>DATIRG010000131.1:0-6589 GCA_035470005.1 Lutibacter sp.
ACCTGGGAAACCATGCGTTCAAGCGGTGCGGGCGGACAAAATGTGAACAAAGTGGAAACGGCAGTTCGTTTGCGCCATAAACCTTCGGGAATTATGATTGAAAATTCTGAAACCCGATCGCAACTCGACAATAAAACCAAAGCCATGCAATTGCTGAAATCGCAATTGTATGAAATTGAACTGCAAAAACAACGCGAAAAACGCAGTGAAATTGAAGCCAACAAACTAAAAATTGAATTTGGTTCGCAAATAAGAAATTATGTTTTCCATCCTTATAAATTGGTTAAAGATGTGAGAACCGGACACGAAACCGCAAACGTTGAAGGGGTGATGAATGGTGATTTAGATGATTTTATTAAAGCATATTTAATGCAAAACGGACAAAAAGAGACCAAAAATGAAATGTAATATAGACACCATCATCTTCGATTTAGGAGGCGTGCTTGTAGACTGGAAACCTGAATATTTGTACAGAAAAGTGTTTAATGGCAATGAAAAAAAAGTGCAATGGTTTTTAAACAATGTGTGCACAAGCACCTGGAATGCAGAGCAAGATGGCGGGAGAACTATTGAAGAAGCGGAAACTGTAAAAATCGCTGAATTTCCAGATCACGAAGAGTTAATTCGTTTATACTACAAAAAATGGCATCAAATGTTTTCCGGTCCGATTGAAGAAAATGTAGAATTATTTAAACAATTAAAAGCTTCAGGAAATTATAAAATTTATGCACTTACCAACTGGAGTGCTGAAAAATGGGAGCTGGCATTGGAATTGTTTCCGTTTTTTAACTATTTTGATGGCGTGGTGGTTTCCGGACAGGAAAAAATACGAAAACCTTATCCTGAAATTTATAATCTCATTGTTGATAAATTTGCCATCAACCCAGAAAACGCGATATTTATTGATGACAATGAAGAAAATGTTATCGCTGCCAAGGCTTTAAAAATCTATGGAATTCATTATAAATCTCCCCAGCAACTGTTGAATGAGTTAAAATCATATAAAATCATCTTCTAATTTTTTATGACTAAATCTGCAACTTTCGTAATAATTAGTAATTTTTATTAGTCAAAGCGTTGTTTATTAACAATAATGTGTATTTTTACGATTATGAAAAACGATGTTGTTCGTTAATTTAACGAATAAAAAAGCTATGAATTTTTAAATAAGTAATTTCTATGAGGAAACTATTATTATTGCTAATCATATTAACCCCAATATTAAGTTTTAGCCAAAAAAATACCACCCCAACATATACCATTACAGGAAAAATAATTGATGCAACTTCAAAAAAACCATTGGAAGATGCAGCCATTATTTTTAAAAGTATCGACTCCAATCTCATAAAATTTGGCGGTATCACGAACCAAAAAGGTAATTTTTCCATTGATGTTGAAAAAGAAACCTATAACATATCTGTGGAATTTATTTCGTATGAAACAAAAAATCTGAACATTTCCGAGATCACCAGAGATTTAAATTTGGGCGTTATTGAAATGGAATTGGACATGGAGATGCTTGATGAAATTGAAATAATAGGCGAAAAAAAGACGATGGAATTGAAGCCTAATAAAATTGTTTTTAATGTGGGAAAGGACATTTCCACTGCAGGAAGCACCGCTACTGATGCTTTAAATAATATTCCCTCGGTTTCTGTTGACCCAGATGGAGAAATCACTTTAAGAGGTCAAGGAAATGTTACCGTAATGATTAATGGGAAAATATCTTCTATGACTAAATCAGAAGCTTTAAAATCCATTCCGGCAGGTTCTATTGAAAAAATTGAAGTCATTGCAAATCCCGGTGCAAAATACAAAGCCTCCTCGTTGGGAATTATAAACATCATCCTTAAAAAAGGAAAAGACGAAGGTTTGAACGCCTCCATAACTGCAACTGGGGGCTATAAAGATTATTATGGCGGATTGTTAACGGTAAATTATAAATCAAAAAAAGTAAATTTTTATACAAACACTTCTTACTTTCACAGAAATAGGATTTTGATTGCCAACTCCGAAAATGAGTATTTTACAAACAATGTGACAACCTCATTCTTAAATGAACATAGTGAAAATAACAACAAAGATGATGTGTTTTATAACACGTTTGGCGCAGATTTTTATATTACGGATAAAACTACTTTATCAACAAGCATTAACTATTCAAACATCAACAACAACAGTCATACATTAACAAATTCCGATTTTTTTAACGCAGCTAAAACAAAAACATCTGATAATTCTCGAAATTATTTCAGAAAATTAGATGACGAAATCGTTGAGTATATTGTTGATTTTGAGCATAATTTCAATAAAGAGGGACAAATATTAAAATCGTCATATACTTATTCAACAGATTTAGAAAAATACACAAACAATTCAGCCAATTCAAATTTGGCATTTACAAATGAAAATTTTATTGAAGAAAACAACTTAAAAAATAAAATATTCGATATTTCATTTGCGAATCCAATAAATAAAACTGGAACCATTACTTTGGGTTATCATCATGAAAATGGCGAAGTGCCATTTACCTATAAAGGAACAACAACCAAAATTATAAATTACTCGGATAAAGTGCACGCAGCATTTTTAGATTTTGAGAATCAAGGTGAAAAATTGTATTACGGAATCGGTTTAAGAGGCGAATATGAAGAAGCAACCGTTGATTACCAAACACTCAACACAAAACAAGACAAAAAGTACAACGACATCTTTCCTTCCGCAGCAATTGCATATGATTTTGACGATGCCCACAATGTAACTTTAAGTTATTCAAGAGGAATTCAAAGACCAGGTTATTATGAATTGCAGCCCTATGAACAAAAATTTAGTGAAACTTCTTCTTACATAGGTAATCCTGATTTAAATCCTATTTATATTGATGCCACAACTTTAAGTTTTACATATTACATTAGTAAATTTACATTTTCGCCTTCATTAATATTTAACAGATATAATGATTACATGGAACTCATAACTTATGAAAGCGGACAACAAATAAATGGGGTGAATAAAATTATTACGGCCCCTGTAAATGTGGGAAAAGTTGACTATTATGCCATTGATATAAGTACAACTTATATTCCTGTTAAAATATTAAACTTTACAGGAAATTTAAATCTTTACAATTTTGACCAATCCGGAACATATGAAATTGTAAATTTAGCTAATGAAACCATCATCAAAGATTACAATCATGCAAGTTTTAACGGCTCATTCAGTTTACTGACACAATTAAAAATGCCCAAAGCATTTGATTTTCAAATAAATGCCAAACATTTTTTAATTTCCAAAGGAGCCTATTCCACAAGAAAAGCCTATACTTATGCAAGTGCCGCCATCAATAAAGATTTGTTTAATAAGGATGCTTCTATCAGTTTAACTGTTGATGATATTTTTAAATCGAATAAAACAGACAGGGATCGATTTAGCAAAAACTATTTTTCAAAAAGTATGATAGAAAATAAATACCGAACAATTTTATTGTCTTTTACTTATCGGTTCAACCAAAGTAAAAAGGATAGAAAAATAGATTTTGAGAAAAAAGAAATGAAACCAAATTACTAATCGTTATTTTTGGACAAATTAAATTCATGAAAATATACCACAATCCGCGTTGCGGAAAAAGCAGGGAAGGTTTGGCAATTTTGCAAGCATCTCAATTACCCTTTGAAATTATTAACTATATAGAAACACCGCTTTCAGAAAATGAATTGGCTGAAATCATAAAACTATTGGGCATTCCTCCTATTGATTTGGTTCGAAAAAACGAAGACCTCTGGAAAGAAAATTACAAAGGAAAAAACCTGTCTGATTCAGAAATTATTACGGCAATGGTAAAAAATCCAAAACTTATTGAAAGACCAATCGTTATTAACGAAAGTAAAGCGGTAATTGGCCGCCCGCCCGAGATTATAAAATCCATTTTATAAATTTTATGAGTTCCTTAACATTCTTAAACTATTAGAAATTCAAAAATACTTTATCCTTTATTTAGATTATATATTTTATAATTTTCTTATATTCAGTGATTTATGTATTTTTTAAATGGATAATAAACATCATTGAAACTTTTCAATTCCCTTCACAGTCGTTAACACTAGTTAACATATAAATACTGTTGCAACATGTATCTTTGTGCTAAAATTAACCTATAAAATCATTCATGAAAAAAAGTATATTATTATTACTAATAAGCATTTTTACACTAAGTTTATCAGCGTCAAATAACGATCCTCTTGAAAAAATTATGTTAACAGGAAAAGTTGTTGACAATGACACCAAACAACCTTTAGAATATGCCACCATCGTCATCAAATCTTTAGATGGCAAAATTATAACCGGCGGTATCACAGACACCAAAGGAGAATTTAGCATTCAAGTTGTAAAAGGCGTTTATGATATTTCCATCGAATTTATTTCATTTAAAACAAAAACATTCAAAAGAAAAGAAATTGCCGGCAATACCGATTTAGGCACCATTACCTTAGAAGTTGATGCCCAAACCTTAAATGAAGTTGAAATTATTGCCGAAAAAAGCACTGTTGAAATAAGATTGGACAAAAAAATATACAACGTTGGCAAAGATATGACCGTAAAAGGTGGAACTGCAAGCGATGTTTTGGACAATGTACCATCAGTTTCTGTGGACGTAGAAGGAAACGTGAGTTTGCGCGGCAGTGAAAATGTAAGAATTTTAATCAACGGAAAACCATCTGGTTTGGTTGGTATGAGCAGTACAGACGCGTTGCGTCAATTGCCTGCCGATGCGATTGAAAAAGTGGAAGTAATTACAAGTCCTTCTGCGCGCTATGATGCTGAAGGTACTGCAGGAATCTTGAATATCATCCTCAGAAAAGGCAAGGCAAATGGGTTTAACGGATCTGTTTCTGCTTCAGCAGGAATTCCAGATAACTATGGCCTTTCAGCCAATTTAAATTACAGAACAAATAAGGCTAACTTTTTTGGAAGCGGTGGTTATAACTACAGAAATGCGCCGGGAAATTCGAAAAGTGATGTGACTTATTTCAATTCTAATAAAGACATTATTAGCTACAGAAATGAAATTAGAGATTATGACCGAGAAAATAATGGATTCAATACCCGATTTGGAACGGAATATTTTTTATCAGATAAAACTTCAATAACCGGTACCATTTTATATCGTGAATCCAATGGTGAAGATACTTCGACAAATATTAGTGATGAGTTCAATGCAAATAAAATTTTAACCCGCACCAACAATCGTGTTGAGCTAGAAGATGAAAAAGACATAACCTCAGAGTATGCTTTAAACTTTATGCATGATTTTGACAAAAACGGGCATAAATTAACTTTGGATTTTCAATACGAAAATAGCGTTGAAAACAGTAGCGCTCTTATAACTGACAATGATGTTTTTCCTTCGTTATTTGAAAATAATCCAGAGCGGAATTCAACTGACAACGATACAAAAAATATTTTGCTTAAAGGTGATTACGTATTGCCGATAGGTGAGAATTCACAATTTGAACTTGGTTTTAATGTAAATTTAGATCAATTAAATTCAGATTATTTGGTTGAAGAATTTGATACAAATACAAATCAATTTGTAAATAACACCAATTTTTCAAATACACTGGATTTTGAGCAAAATGTTTATTCCTTGTACACACAATACGGAAATAAAGTAAATAAATTTTCTTATTTATTGGGTTTACGTATGGAAAACACCGACAGAAAAATTAATTTGCTTCAAACCAATGAAAATTTCGACAAAAATTTCACAGAATTCTTTCCAACAATTAACTTAGGGTTGGAATTTAGTGATTCAGAAAGCGTAACATTGGGTTATAACAGAAGATTAAGTCGCCCACGCCACTGGTTTTTAAATCCGTTTGAGTCACGAACAAGCCAAACCTATATCAGAACAGGTAATGTTAATTTAGACCCAACCTATACAAATGCATTTGATTTGGGTTATTTAAAACGATGGGAAAAATTAACATTGAATTCCTCACTCTATTATCAACACGCCATCAACAATATTGAAATGGCTCAAAGAGAGGAATTAAGAGATGTAAATGGCGTTGAAACACTGGTAATTATAACAACTCCAATAAATTTAAGTTCTCAAGACCGTTATGGTTTTGAATTTACTGCCAATTACAATCCGCTTAAATGGTGGAAAATCACCAACAGTTTCAACTTTTTCAAATCGGTAACCGATGGAAATTTTAACGGAATAAATTATGATTCAGAAAATGTGAGTTGGTTTACTAGATTGGAATCCAGAATTTCATTACCTGGCGGAATAGATTGGCAAACAAGCGGAATGTATATGGGTCCTTCGGAAAGTGCTCGTTCTAAAACCAAAGGAATGTTTGGTGTAAATTTGGCTTTAAGTAAAGATATTTTAAAAGAAAAAGGCACATTATCTTTAAATGTGAGCGACGTGTTTAACACCAGAAAACGAGAATCAACCAATTATTCTCCAACAACGATTGCAGAAAACGAATTCCAGTGGAGAAAAAGACAGGTGATGTTGAATTTCACCTATAGATTTAACGAAAAAAAGAAACCGCAAAGACAACAAGGTGAAGATAATGGC
>DATIRG010000132.1:0-11563 GCA_035470005.1 Lutibacter sp.
GAAGATGCCGATTTAATCAATGCGGGTAAACAAACGGTCACCATTTTAAAAGGTGGTTCATTATTTGACTCGGCCATGAGTTTCGCGATGATTCGCGGGCAACACGTTCAGTTAACTGTTTTAGGAGCGATGGAAGTTTCACAAAACGGTGATATAGCGAACTGGAAAATTCCGGGAAAAATGGTAAAAGGCATGGGTGGTGCGATGGACTTGGTGGCATCCGCAGAAAATATTATAGTTGCCATGATGCATACGGATAAAGCCGGAGCATCAAAATTGTTAAAAAAATGTTCCTTGCCTTTAACGGGCGTTAATTGCGTTAAAAAAGTAGTGACCAATTTGGCCTATTTAGAAATTAGGAACAATGCGTTTTATTTGATAGAAAGAGCTCAGGGTGTTTCTGTTGAAGAAATTAAAGCCGCTACAGAAGGAACCTTAATTGTTGAAGGTGAAATTCCGGAAATGAAGTTTTAAAAAATCCAAATGAACCGAGCCATAACAAATTTTGATACACAACGAAATGATTAATGGCGAACTGCATCTGTACCAATAAAAAATAAATAATAAACAGATGAAACGAGCCATAATAAATTTTGATACACAACGAAATGATTAATCGCGAACTGCATCTGTACCAATAAAAAATAAATAATAACAGATGAAAATAATATCATACAATGTTAACGGAATCAGGGCCGCATTAAACAAAGGTTTTATTGATTGGTTGGTTGCCGCAAATCCCGACGTTATTTGTTTGCAGGAAATAAAAGCACATAAAGAACAAGTGGATTTAAGTTTGTTTGAAAATGCCGGCTATAATTATCATTATTGGTTTTCTGCTGAAAAAAAAGGTTACAGCGGCGTGGCTATTTTGTCAAAAACAAGGCCCGACAAGGTTGTTTATGGCACCGGAATCGAAGCAATGGACTATGAAGGAAGAAATTTAAGGGCAGATTTTGCGAACGTATCAATAATGAGCTTATATTTACCATCCGGAACCAATGACAATCGATTGGAGTTCAAACTATCATACATGGCTCAATTTCAAGAGTATGTAAATAACCTCAAAAAAGAACTTCCCAATCTCATTATTTGTGGTGATTACAACATTTGCCATACAGAAATAGACATACATAATCCGGTACAGAATAAAGACACCTCGGGATTTTTGCCCGTTGAGAGAAATTGGCTGGGGAATTTTATCGACAGTGGTTTTATAGATTCTTTTCGTCATTTAAACAAAGATCCGCATCATTACAGTTGGTGGAGTTACAGGGCAAACGCAAGAAACAATAACAAAGGCTGGCGTATAGATTACCATATGGTAAGCAACGAAATGAAAGACAATATTAAAAGAGCTTATATTTTACCGGAAGCAAAACATTCCGACCATTGCCCGGTGGTAATTGAAATTGATTTATAAAAATTAGTAAAAGAAATACAATGTTCAAAAAAGCAGCAATTTTATTCGTTATAGCAATCACGTTAAATTCGTGTGTATCAAAAAAAGTATATCAGGAATTAGAAACAAAATTCAATAATTTGCGCTCTTCAAATTCAGCATTGGTTGAAGAAAAAGATAATTTATTGGCTGCAAAAAAAGCATTGGAAGCCGATTTAGAAAAATTGAACAGCGATTATAGCGCGCTTAACACCAAGAAGGAAATTTTGGCTGATGAATTGGTTTCTGTTCAAAATAAATATAAAAATTTAGACGAATCTTATAATGTGCTGTCCGCTCAAAGTTCAAAAAAACTGGCCGAGCAATCTCAAAAAAATCAGGAATTATTGGTTCAGTTGGAAGAAAAAGAAAGAAAATTGGCAATTGAAAGCGACCGATTGGTGAAACTTCAAAACGAATTGGCACAACGATCCAATCAAATTGACGAGCTTCAAGGCTTGATAAATGCAAAAGAAGCCCAAATGCAACAATTAAAAAATGCCATTTCAAGTGCATTGCTTAGTTTTGAAGGAAAAGGTTTGACCGTAGTTCAAAAAAACGGTAAAATTTACGTGTCGATGGAAAATAAGTTGCTTTTCGATTCCGGCAGTTGGGCGGTTGGAAGTGAAGGAAAAAATGCTGTAGAGCAATTGGCAAATGTGTTGTCAAAAAATCCGGATATTAATGTACTGATAGAAGGGCATACAGACAATGTTCCATATACCGGAGCTACCGTAATAGACAACTGGGATTTATCAGTAAAACGTGCTACAGCCATTGTTAGAATTTTACAAAGCAAAGGCGTAAATCCAACGCAAATTACAGCGGCTGGAAGAAGTGAATACGTGATGGTTGGTTCCAACGCAACATCAGAAGGGAAAGCAAAAAACAGAAGAATTGAAATTATTTTAGCGCCTAATTTAGACGAAATTTCAAAACTTCTTAACAACTAACCGCTTATGAAAAATTTAATATACATTTCGTTTTTATTAACTTTTACTTTTGGATTATCTCAAAAGAAAACGGAGACTTTAAAAATTCAGCAAATTGAAAATACCAAAGTACATTTTAAAGACAGCCCTGCATTATTTTTTACAAATTCAGATTCTTTAATTCTTCAGGTTCATCCTAAAGCTGCACAAATAGACAGTTTATGGATGAATAAATTAATAAAATCTCCATTGTATGATAAGGACCTTTATATTTTGGGCGATGATGAAATGTATGTTGCCGACCTCGAAGAATTGTCCACCGAATTGTTAAAATCACGCTTGAAGCATTTAAACAGCAAAACGCCTTTTAAAATTGAATACAATCCTGCCTTGGAGCAAGTAATAAGAACCTATTTACAAAAAAGAAAATCGTCCATCTCTACCATTATGGAAAGGGCGCGTTATTTTTTCCCCATGTTTGAAGAACATTTGGCAAAATATAATATTCCTATGGAATTAAAATATTTGGCGGTTATTGAATCTGCTTTAAATCCAAATGCGCGATCTCGCGTAGGCGCAACAGGTTTGTGGCAATTTATGTATCCAACAGGGAAATTTTATAATTTAGAAGTAAGTTCATATATTGATGAACGCTCAGATCCATACAGAGCTACAGAGGCGGCTTGCAAATACTTAGAAAGTTTGTATAAAATGTATGGAGATTGGAGTATGGTTTTGGCTGCCTATAATTATGGTCCGGGGAATGTTTCTAAAGCCATCCGACGATCTGGAGGAAGCACCAATTATTGGAATATCCGTAAATATTTACCTAAGGAAACCGCTGCATATGTTCCGGCCTTTTACGCCACTTTGTATCTTTTTGAATACGCAAAGGAGCACAATTTAAAATCAAAGGAAAATGCAATTTCGTACTATGCTACGGATACTGTCCATGTAAAAAGACATTTGAGTTTTACGCAAATAAACGAAACTTTAAATGTTGATATTGAAGTGCTTAAATTTTTAAATCCACAATATAAACTGGATATTATTCCTTATGTAAAAGGTAAAAATTATGTACTGACTTTGCCCATAAAAGATATCGGGAATTTTGTGAGTAATGAGCGATTGATTTATGCCTATGCTGATTTAGAAGATGAAAAAGAAGAAAAACCACTTCAGGAACTTATAAAATTGGAAGAGAAGATAACCCACAAGGTAAGAAGTGGCGATAATTTAGGTAAAATTGCCGCCAAACATGGTGTTGCCGAAAGCAATTTAAAAAAATGGAACAATTTAAAAAGTTCAAGAATATTGGTAGGTCAAAACTTGGTGGTTTATCCTAAAAACACCAATCCGGTTGTCTCCGCTGCAGTGTCTCAAACAAACAATGAGAGTAAGGAACACACCTATTATATTGTTAAATTGGGAGATTCATTATGGTCTATCGCGAAAAAATATTCAAATGTTTCTGTCCAAAATATAAAAGAATGGAACAATATTTGGAGTGTAACCAGTTTGAAACCAGGAATCAAATTAAAAATATTTAACTAATGAAATAAGCATATCAGAATTTGGGACAAACCAGATTGTTGCTGTGCGAATTATACCTAACCGGCAGGCTTACAAGTAAAAAACAATAAATATTCACAAATGAAAAAGATCTTACTACTATTGGCATTTATTTCCATACTAATTTCGTGTGACACAGGTGGCAATCAAAAAATATTAAAAGAAGCTAACGGTCGCATGAACAACTTGCTCATTGTGATGAAAAATAGCGAGTGGCAAGGCGAAATTGGCGATGAATTGCGAAAAATTATTGCAGAACCAGTGCTGGGATTACCGCAACCGGAAGCGCAATTTGAAGTAACACAAGTGCCGCCTGAAAGTTTTGGAGCAATGTTTAAAGCCAGCAGAAGTATTTTACATGTTGGAATTGGCGCTGAAAATTCTTTTTCAGCAATTTCAAATCTATATGCCGAGCCGCAAAAAATAATTACCATTACAGGAAAAAATAAAGAAGCGTTGATTCTTGAAATTCAAAAAAATGCCAAAGCGCTTATTTCCGGATTTAAAAATGCCGACTTACTCACCGTGCAAAAGTCAATTTATAAAAATTACTGGGATCCTTCAAAAATGGAAACCTTTACCAAAAACGGCTATTCTATGAAAATTCCGAAAACCTTCAGCAAAGTTGAAGATACAGGAGATTTTGTTTGGTATCGCATGCGTTTGGATGGCGGAAACAGTATGGAATTGTTTTCCTACACGGTTCCAATTCAATCCATAGATGATGAAAATGGAAATAACCTTGTGGCTATAAGAGATACCATCGGTAAAAAACACATTCCGGGACAAGTTGAAGGATCATATATGATTACGGAAGCAGCCTACACACCACATATTTTTGAGGTAAAACTCGACGGAAAAAAAGCCCTTGAAGCCAAAGGAAAATGGGAAGTGAAAGGCGTTTATATGGCCGGCCCATTTTTAAGCTATTCCATTATTGATAAGGCAAAAAACAGGTTGGTGGTGGTTGAAGGTTTAACCTATGCGCCATCTATCAACAAACGTGACTATATGTTTGAATTGGAAGCGATTATGAAAACTATCAAAATAAATTAGAAAAATATTTAAATTACTTCTTACAATAATTTATGCCGCTATATTTACAAAATATAGCGGCATTTTTTTTCATTGATACAAACCAATGACAAAAAATAATTCATTTTTTTAGATCTTATGCAAAAAATTTTCTTTAAATATCCAAAAAAAGTCAATAATTGAAAAAATTAAATATATTTGACAAATTTCATAATTCAGAAATATATTATCTTAATTGTGAACATTCTGAGAAAAATAATAATTATTAAAAATTTCATTTAAATTATACATACTATGAAATACTTATTTACACTATTATTTACAATTTTTATGATTTCTAATTCTTTTGCGCAAACCCAAAAAGCGAATATCAACACTTCTCGGTCAAACATTAAAAGGGGATTAAACAAGCCAGCGGACAGCATTCAGCAAAAAGCGAATCATAACACAGCCAGAAGCAACAAAAGCACCATCAAAGGTGATGGTGGAAATCCAAAAGACAGTCTGCAACAAAAAGCAAACATCAACACTTCAAGGTCAAATACTAAAGGGGGATTAAACAAGCCAAACGATAGTCTTCAGCAAAAAGCGAATCACAACACCGCCAGAAGCAATAAAAATAACATCAAAGGTGATGGTGGAAACCCAAAAGACAGTCTGCAACAAAAAGCAAACATCAATACTTCTCGTTCAAATATAAAAAAGAATTAAAAGAAACATTTCATTGATGGTGTTATCTCATCTAAATAATGAAATATTAAACAAAAAGCGCCTTGAAAAAGGCGCTTTTTGTTTAAATATAATTTTTCTAAACCTATTCACTCATTTTTGTCCAGCTGTCTCTTAACGCAACCGTTCTGTTAAAAACCAAATGGAATTCGGTGGTGTCTTTATCCACACAAAAATAACCCAAACGCTGAAACTGGAACCGGTCCAAAATGTTCGCCGATTTTAAACTTGGCTCTACAAAAGCTTCCAAAACCGTTAAAGAATCGGGATTTAAAAAGTCTTTAAAATCTTTGTCTTTTTGGCTGTCTGGCGCTTCTTCGGTAAACAATCGGTCATAAACCCTAACTTCTGCTTTTAAGGCGTGTTTAATGGAAACCCAGTGCAGCGTGCCTTTAACTTTGCGTTGGCTGGCTTCTGTTCCGCTTCCGCTTAAACTTTCGGTATCGTAGGTACAATGAATTTCTGTAATTTCCCCGTTTTCGTCCTTTACCACCGATTCAGCTTTTATAATATAGGCATTTTTCAAACGCACTTCATTTCCTAATTTTAAGCGGAAGAACTTTTTGTTTGCCTCTTCTCTAAAATCTTCTTTTTCAATATAAATTTCTCTGCTAAAAGGAACTTCTCTAAAACCGGCGCTTTCGTCTTCCTGGTTGTTTTCAGCAGTTAACCATTCTTCATTTCCTTCAGGATAATTGGTTATTACAACTTTTATGGGATCTAAAACAGCCATAACTCTTGGCGCCGTTTTGTTCAAATCGTCTTTTATGCAATATTCCAATAAAGCCACGTCGGTTACGTTATCGCGTTTGGAAATTCCTGCTGTTTCGCTGAAAGTTCTGATAGATTCCGGCGTATAACCTCTTCTTCTCAAGCCCGAAATAGTTGGCATTCTTGGATCGTCCCAACCCGTAACTATTTTTTCTTCAACCAATTGCAGCAATTTACGTTTGCTCATCACCGTATAACTCAAATTCCTTCGCGCAAATTCGCGTTGTTTTGGACGCAATTTTGCTGGATCGTAAACCTGGTCAATATACCAGTCGTACAAATCCCGGTGACTTTTAAATTCCAGCGTACAAATAGAATGCGAAATTTGCTCCAAATAATCGCTTTCACCATGCGTCCAGTCGTACATCGGATAAATACACCAGTCATTTCCTGTTCTGTGGTGATGTCTTTTTAAAATCCGGTACATAATTGGGTCGCGCATATGCATATTCACATGTTTCATGTCAATTTTTGCACGTAAAACGTGAGAACCTTCTTCAAAATCACCATTTTTCATTTTTAAAAACAGCGCCAGGTTTTCTTCAATTGTTCTGTTTCGGTTCGGACTATCGGTTCCCGGTTCAGTTGGCGTTCCTTTTTGCAGAGCCATTTGTTCCGATGATTGGTCATCAACATACGCTTTTCCGTCTTTTATAATTTGAACGGCCCAATCGTACAATTGCTGAAAATAGTCCGATGAGTACAATTCTTTGTCCCATTTAAAACCCAGCCATTGAACGTCATATTTTATGGAATCCACATATTCCTGCTCCTCTTTTGCCGGATTCGTATCGTCAAAACGCAGGTTTACCGGCGCATCGTATCGCAATCCCAAACCAAAATTCAAACAAATGGAAGCCGCGTGGCCAATATGCAAATAGCCGTTTGGCTCAGGCGGAAACCTAAATCGCAATGTATCTTTTGCCAAACCGTTTGCCAAATCATCTTCAATAATTTGCTCAATAAAATTCAGCGATTTTATTTCTTCACTCATAATAACATCAACTTATAAGGTACAAAATTATTGATTTTTTTCGGCAATCCAACTACAAAATCACACTGCATATTCAGTAAAGGCGTAAAAACGGCCTTTTATGTTGGGCTTGCCCGATTTTTCGGTGGGCGTTCCCGCCGAAAAGGCGGGTCAGGCTTTCGCTACTCGCATTTTTTGGCAGTGAAAAACCGCCAAAAAAGCGCTCAAACACGCCGCTCAATCCCTAACGCAGCCTTAATTAATAATTCATATTTAAGTTTTTATTGGATTTAAATTTTTAGATTCCCCCTTCGGGGGTTAGGGAGCTTTTTCAACCTATCTTTGCCTAAAATGTTTTTAAAATGGGAATTATAAAGTTAAAAAATATAAGGGTTTACGCCTATCACGGCTGTTTGTTAGAAGAAGGTAAAATTGGTTCCGATTATCGCGTGGACGTTTCAGTAAATGCAAACTTAAATTTGTCGGCACAAAGGGACAACCTTGCCGATACGGTAGATTACGTTCATTTAAATAAAATAGTGAAACAGGAAATGGACATTCGTTCCAAATTACTTGAAACGGTTGTGAAACGCATTTTGGACAGAATTTTTCTGGAAATTCCTTTGGTTGAAAAAGCCGATGTTGCGGTTTCAAAAATAAATCCGCCAATCGGCGGCAATGTAGCGATGGTGACGGTTGAAATGAGTAAAGAAAGAAGTTAAGAAGTTGGAAGTCCGAAGACAGGAGACAGAAGTTTCAAAGTCCTGAAGTCGATTCTTTCCTGCCGGAAGATTTTTAATCATTGTTAGAATCTGCGTTAACGATTGAAATGGAAATCCTTTTTTGAGGTTTTTCACCGAAAAAAAGATTGCAATGGAAAGCGTGACCTGAAAGGGAACGCCCAAAAAATAATTAAAAAGATAAAGACCTAATGACCAAAGTCATAGCCGACAATTGCATAAATTCAACAATTACGCGACTAAACGATTAAACAATTAAAAAAAATTTGTAAATTTGCAATCCGATAATGGCGTTTTGGCCGAGTGGCTAGGCAGAGGTCTGCAAAACCTCGTACAGCGGTTCGAATCCGCTAGACGCCTCATTAAAACCCAAGCAACTAGCTTGGGTTTTTTGTTTTCTTTAACACCTTGTTAAATATAAATTCTTGTATATTTGTGGTTTAGTTTTATTTATGAAAATTTACCCCATTGAAACAGGAAACTTTAAGTTAGACGGTGGCGCCATGTTTGGCGTAGTTCCCAAAGTAATTTGGAATCGAACAAATCCCGCCGATGAAAATAACTTAATTGATATGGCCTTGCGTTGTTTGCTTATTGAAGATGGCGATCGTCTTATTTTAATCGACAACGGCACCGGAAACAAGCAATCAGAAAAGTTTTTTAGCTACTATTATTTCTTCGGAGATCACTCTTTGGATGCCTCTTTGGCAAAATATGGTTTTCACCGGGATGACATCACCGATGTTTTTTTAAGCCATTTGCATTTCGACCATTGCGGCGGAAGCATTAAGTGGAATAAAGACCGCACCGGCTATGAACCTGCGTTTAAAAACGCAAAATATTGGAGCAATAAAGACCATTGGAAATGGGCGGTTGAACCCAATCCGAGAGAAAAAGCCTCTTTTTTAACCGAAAATATCAATCCGATTCAAGAGAGCGGACAATTGAATTTCGTGAATCTTCCAACGGGAGATTTTGCTAAAAATACACCGCTGGGTTTTGATATTTTATTTGCAAACGGCCATACCGATAAGTTGATGATTCCGCATATCCAATACCAGGAAAAAACCATTGTTTTTGTTTCTGATTTGTTGCCGACTGTTGGTCATATTCCTTTGCCGTATGTGATGGGATACGACACGCGACCGCTGTTGACCATGGAAGAAAAAGACAAGTTTTTAAATGATGCTGCCGACAACAATTATTTCTTGTTTTTGGAGCATGATGCAACCAACGAAATTTGTACCGTAAAACATACCGAAAAAGGTGTGCGATTAAACCAAACCTATACATTTAACGAAGTATTTAATTAACACAAAACAAAAGAATGAGAATATTTAAATCGATGTTTGTTGCTGCATTGGCAACAATTTCATTAGCAAGTTGCGGTTCTGTAAAATCTATCACAGAGAAGCCAGTTCCAACCATGGAAACCACAGTTTCTATGTCACAAAAAAAAGGCGCCATAGGCGAAGAACAATTTAACCATTGGGCACATGCCGATTTGGTTTCGGACACCATTCCGGGAATGAGCTTGGACAAAGCTTACAAATTTTTAGAAGGAAAAAAAGGCGTAACAGTTATTGTTGGCGTTATTGATTCGGGAATTGACATTGAGCACGAAGATTTAAAAGATGTGCTTTGGACAAATACCAAAGAAATTGCAGGAAATGGCATTGATGATGACAAAAATGGTTATGTAGATGATATTTACGGATGGAACTTTTTAGGTGGAAACGGCGATGCCGCTCCAGAACAGTTAGAAATTACCCGTATTGTTGCCAAATTAAATCCTCGTTTTGAAGGAAAAACAATGGCGGACATAAGTGAAGCTGACAAAGCCGACTATAATAAATATTTGGAATATGTGGAAGCATATAAAGCTGCATCTTCACGACATTTTCAAACGTTGTCACGTATGGAACAAATAGGCGCAAATTTTGCTGCTGTAAAAACCTTCCTTAGTAAAGAAACCCTTACATTGGACGATTTAAAAGGAATTAATACTGAAGACGAAACGCTAAAAGCGCAAGTTGGCGATTTAATAGGATTGTTTGGCAGAGGACTTGATGAGACTGCTTATTTAGACTACTACGAAACTCAAAAGAAAAATAAAAACTACGATTTCAATTTTGACGGTCGTGCCATTGTTGGTGACAATCCGGAAGATATGAATGACACAAAATACGGAAACGGATTTGTGATTGGTGATAAAGAAAGTGAATCTCACGGAACACATGTTGCCGGAATTATTTTGGCATCCCGCAACAATAATAAAGGATTGCAAGGTGTTGCCCACAATGCAAAATTAATGTCTGTTCGTGCGGTGCCAGATGGCGATGAGCGCGATAAAGATGTTGCGTTGGCAATAAGATATGCTGTAGACAATGGCGCAAAAGTAATCAACATGAGTTTTGGAAAAAGTTTTTCTCCAAACAAAGAATGGGTTATAGACGCTATTAAATACGCTGCAGAAAAAGATGTATTGTTGGTGCACGCTGCCGGTAACGACAGTAAAAATATTGATGTAAAAGACAATTGGCCAAACGATTCTGAAGATAAAGTAAACGAAATTTCTGACAATGTGATTACCATTGGTGCATTGAGCGCTAATTTTAATGAAAATATGCCAGCTACATTTTCAAATTATGGAAAACTGAATGTTGATGTGTTTGGCCCGGGAGTTCAAATTTACTCAACGGTGCCAAAAAACGAATATGCAAAATTTAGTGGTACTTCTATGGCTTCGCCGGAAGTTGCCGGTATTGCAACGCTAATTCGTTCTTATTATCCACAATTGTCTGCAAGTCAGGTGAAACACATCATTATGAATTCAGGAGTTACTGTAAACTTAAATGTGCTTATTCCTGGACAAAAAGGTGAAAAGGCGCAATTTTCAAACTTGTCAAAAGCGGGAAGCATTGCAAATGCTTATAACGCCTTGTTATTGGCCGATAAAATGGTTAATTAAACCACAAAACTTATAATTTTCTGTTAAAAAAACACACGGCTTGCCGTGTGTTTTTTTGTTTTATAAAGGAATGTTTATATTGCGGCAAATAAATAAACCTCTTATGAAAAGACTTTTTACAATTCTTTTGATTCTTATTTCAGTGAGCGTTTTTGCGCAAAACAATACTGCTTACTGGCAACAACATGCAGATTACAAAATGGATGTTGATGTTGATGCCGAAAAGTATCAATATAAAGGAACCCAGGAATTGGTCTATACCAACAATTCTCCGGATGTCTTAAATGTGGTTTTTTACCATTTGTATTTTAATGCCTTTCAGCCAAACAGTGAAATGGATGCCAGATTAAAAGCTGTTCCGGATCCCGACAAAAGAATGGTAAATAATATTGGCACTAA
>DATIRG010000133.1:0-2217 GCA_035470005.1 Lutibacter sp.
ATAGTGGTAAACGATTTAAACAGAAACAAAATCGCCTATTTTCTTTTTAGTTTTTTGTGCTTGTTCATCAAAAACAAGATGACCAAAGAAGATGGTTTGGTTTCGGTATTAAGGGCTTTTAAAAGAGAAGATTTGGAAAGAATCACCCAAAAATTACATGCAAAAAGCAAGATTCAATGGAAATGGGCTTTTAGATATCAATGGATAATACAAAAATAAATGAGCGTTAAAATAACGGCAGTAGCCAAACAACTTCCACAATTTACCCGAACTACGGAAGAAATAATTCCGATGCTGAAAGTTTGGCTAAGCGGACAGGAAACACGTTTTCAAAGAAAGGTTTTGAAAATATTTGAAAATGCCGGGGTGGATAAACGCTATTCCATTATGGATGCGCACGAGGTGTTTTTAAACACTTCTTTTGAAGAAAAAAATGATATTTATGTGCGAGAATCCATAAAACTTGCAGAAGGCGCCTTAAAAAAAGCATTGGCAAAAGCCGCTTTAAATCCGAAGGATATTGACTATATTATTACGGTAAGCTGCACCGGAATTATGATTCCGTCCATAGACGCCTACCTCATCAACAAGCTGCAAATGCGGCAAGACATTGTTCGTTTGCCGGTGACCGAAATGGGCTGCGCAGCTGGCGTTTCAGGTATTATTTATGCGAATAATTTTTTAAAGGCAAACCCAAATAAAAGGGCTGTGGTAATTTCTGTGGAGTCGCCGACTTCCACCTTTCAGCTTGATGATTTTTCGATGGCAAATATTGTGAGCGCCGCAATTTTTGGCGATGGCGCCGCTTGCGTTGTTTTGTCTTCCCATGAGGAAGAGGAAGGTCCGAAAATTTTAGACGAAGCGATGTACCACTTTTTTGATGCCGAAAAAATGATGGGATTTAAACTTACCAATTCCGGATTGCAAATGATTTTGGACAAGGCAGTTCCGGAAACCATTGCGGCGCATTTTCCAAAAATTGTGTATCCGTTTCTAGAAAAAAATAAGAAGACCATTCAGGATGTTGACCACCTTATTTTTCATCCGGGCGGCAAAAAAATTGTACAAACTGTTGAAGAACTTTTTGGTTCACAAGGCAAAAATATTGACGCCACAAAAGAAGTTTTAAAATTGTACGGCAATATGTCGAGCGCTACGGTGTTATACGTTTTAGAGCAATTTATGGATGCAAAATTGCCAAAAGGCGACATTGGTCTGATGTTGAGTTTTGGACCAGGTTTTTCAGCACAAACAGTGTTATTGGAATGGTAAAAGAATTTGAAAATACCCATTTTTGGGCCCTAATTTTGGGCGGTTCCAGCGGATTGGGATTGGCCACTGCACAGAAACTAGCCAAACATGGCTGTAATATCTGCATTGTTCATCGCGACCGAAAATCGGAATTGCCGGAGATTGAAAAAGAATTTGACTTGTTGAAAAAAGAAGGTGTTGAGGTTTTGACTTTCAATGTTGACGGATTAAAAGAAGCAGATCGAAACGTGATTATTTCAACATTAAAACAACATTTTGGCGCTGCCGGAAAGGTTCGGACTTTTGTGCACAGTGTGGCAAAAGGAAATTTGAAACCAATGGTTTCAGCAGAAAAAACCACCTTAAAAAATGATGATTTTCGGCTGACCATAGACGCGATGGCCATCAGTTTGTACGATTGGACAAGTGCGTTATTTGAGGCGAAATTGTTTGCATCGGACGCGCGAATTGTTAGTTTTACCAGTGAAGGAAACACGAAAGCTTGGAAAAATTACGCGGCAGTTTCGGCAGCGAAAACAGCACTTGAAGCCATCACAAGAAATATAGCCTTGGAATTTGCGCCTTACGGCATAAAAGCAAACTGCATTCAGGCGGGCGTTACGGACACGGTATCTTTAAGGGCAATTCCGGGAAGTGAACTGATCAAAGCCCATACCTTGCTGAGAAATCCGTTTAAGCGATTGACCTTGCCGCAGGATGTTGCCAATGTGGTGTATCTTTTAAGCAAAGATGAAGCGGGGTGGATTAACGGAACCATTATTCCGGTTGATGGCGGGGAACATATAAGTTGAATATTAAAAGTTCAATATTAAATATTAAAAGTTTTTAGATTTAAATACTTTTAATATTTAAAACTCGATTCGCGTTAGTGATTGCAGTGGAAATCCCGGCTTTGCGAGTTTTGAACCAATAAGTACAGATTGCCACGCTGCGCTCGCAAAGACG
>DATIRG010000134.1:0-6277 GCA_035470005.1 Lutibacter sp.
ATTCCTATGACCAGCGTTCCTAAAAGTAATTTTAAAGCCTTCATAATCATTTTGTTTTGATGTTATTTTACTTGAAATTCAAATTCTGTGCCAAATAAAAATTAATTACTTTTATAATGTTTTTAATCGTTAAAATACTGATGTTTTGAGTAAAAAAATTAAATGGGGAATTATTGGATTGGGTAAAATAGCCCAAAAGTTTGCGAACGACTTAAAGTTTGTTGATAACGCTGAACTTGATGCAGTTGCATCGAGAGATGTAGCTAAATCGGAAGCATTTGCAGCAACCTTTGATGCAAAAAAGTTTTATGATTCATATGAAGCATTGTTACAGGATAAATTTGTTGATATTGTTTATATCGCAACCCCGCACAACAGCCATGCAAAAATTGCCATTTTGGCTATGGAGCATAAAAAAGCGGTTTTGTGTGAAAAGCCGTTTGCGATAAACCAACAACAGGTTTTTAATATGATTGATGCCTCTAAAAAGCACAATATGTTTTTAATGGAAGCCTTGTGGACCCGGTTTTTACCGGCTATAAAAAAAATAAAAAGCACCGTTGAAAATGGCGAAATAGGCGAAATAAAGTATCTGAATGCCGATTTTTCCTTCAAAGCTAATCCTTCAATTCAACGTATATATGATAAGGAATTGGGAGGCGGTTCCATACTTGATATTGGAATTTACCCAATATTTTTGGCTTATTTGATATTGGGAATGCCGAAAAAAATTATTGCCAAAGCACATTTTTATGATTCGGGTGCCGATTCGCAAGTGTCCATCATTTTTGATTATAAAAATGCGCAGGCTGTACTTTTCAGCAGTTTTAACTCGAATTCAAAAAGAGAGGCAAAAATAAGCGGCACTTTGGGAGAAATTATGATTGACAGCCCATGGAATGAAACAAGTTCTTTTTCGGTATTTAAAGACAACAAGGAAGAGAAAATTTCGATTCCAATTTCCGGCAAAGGATTTACGCATCAAATTGCGGAATACAATTCCTGTCTGCTTGAAAACCGAACGCAAAGCAGTTTATGGTCTCATCAAAACAGCATAGAACTTATTACTTTGCTGGATGCTGTCAGAAAGGAGATTGGTTTGGTTTATGCCGAAGATTTATAGATTTTAGTAGTGCAGCCATAAATGTCATGCAGTCTTGCGGTCAAAAACGTCTGTCTCAAAAGTTATCGGGATCGGTCTTCCGTCTTCGATTTTCCGGATTTATTTTTCTTTCACTTCCAAAATTTTATAATAATTGATGTTGTCTTTATAAAAATAACTCACAACAGCTTCATTATCTCTAAGTTCAAAAGGTAATTTTGAAACTGGTACCGGTGGCTTATTTCCAAATTCCTGTTTTGGGTCGCTGTCTAAAATATAATCGTGCGGCGTTGTTGAAATCGTAAAACTTCCGATAAAAACGGAATTTCCATCATTGTCTAAACGTTTTAATGACGCTTTGTGATTTCTAAAATACACGCTGTCCAATTGAATTTCCTTATTGTTTATGGTAATTTTTAGTGTGGTTAAAACCAAATCGGTTTGTTCGACAACTAAATTGGCATAAGTGGCTTCCAAAACTTTAAAAGGATGATTATTCTGTGCTTTTGAAACACCACAGCCAAAAAAAGTAAAACTTAATAAAGTGATGAGTCCTATGCCTATAATTTTTTTCATGATTGGTATGTTTTAAATTGGGTTTGCAAATTACATACCAAACTAAAAAAGAGTTTATCCGAAGTGGATAAACTCTTTTTAATATTTAATAGGTTGTTATTCGTCTAATTATTAAGAGCCTCAGCGCCTCCAACAATTTCTAAAATTTCGTTTGTGATGGCAGCTTGACGTGCTTTGTTGTACATTAATTTTAAATCGTCGCGCAATTCCGTTGCATTGTCTGTCGCTTTATGCATTGCTGTCATACGAGCGCCATGTTCTGAAGCATAAGAATCTCTTACTGCTTTATACAACTGCGTTTTTAACGATTTTGGTATTAATTGTAATATAATTTCAGCCTTGTTTGGTTCAAAAATATAGTCAGTGCTTACATTCATTTTACCTTCAACTTCAACAAGTTCAACCGGTAAAAATTGCTCATAAGTCAATATTTGGGTAGCTGCATTTTTAAAACGGTTGTAAACCAATTCAATTTTATCATATTTCCCCTTGGCAAACAAATCCATAATGCTTTCGGCAATTACAGCAAGATTGTTAAAGGTTAAATCGTCGTAAACATCATTATGTTTTTCGATAACGGTAAAATTCTTTGATAAAATATCGTAGCCTTTTTTTCCTATTGATAGAATATCAACCTGTTTTCCTTGGTAATTGTCTTCAATATGTTTTACAGTGCCTTTAATTACAGAAGAATTAAATCCGCCACATAAACCCCTGTTTGAAGTAATTGCAACAATCAATACTTTTGAAACGATTCTCTGTTCGGCATAAACATTTTCAATATCATCTTCTAAAGTAGCGCTTAAACTTTGTAAAAGTTCCGTCAACTTATTGGCATACGGACGCATTTGTGTAATTGCATCTTGTGCTTTTTTCAACTTTGCTGCAGATACCATTTTCATGGCACTGGTAATTTGCATGGTTGAACCAATGGATGTAATTCTGTTTCGTATTTCTTTTAAGTTTGCCATTTATTTTTGGTTTTTAGTACTGAGTATTCAGTATTGAGAGAATACTATCATCTCAATACTCAATACTAAAATCTTTTAAACGTATTTAGCTGAAATTTCTTTCGCTGCTATGGTTAAAGTGTCAATAACCTCATCGGTTAATTTACCTGCTTTTAACAAATCCAATGCATCTCTGTGTTTTGCATTCAGGTAAGCAAGAAAATCGCGTTCAAATTCCTTAACTTTTTCAACAGGAACCGCTCTCAATAAGTTTTTAGAACCTGCATAAATAATGGCAATTTGGTCTTCAACTTTAAAAGGGTCACTCTGATTTTGTTTTAAGATTTCAACGTTGCGTTTTCCTTTTTCAATAACATTCAAGGTTGCTGCATCTAAATCGGATCCAAACTTTGCAAACGCTTCTAATTCGCGGTATTGTGCCTGGTCTAATTTTAAAGTTCCTGCTACCTTTTTCATCGATTTAATTTGGGCATTTCCTCCAACACGAGATACCGAAATACCAACGTTGATGGCCGGACGCACACCTGAGTTAAATAAATCGGACTCTAAGAAAATTTGTCCGTCAGTAATAGAAATCACGTTGGTCGGAATATATGCCGATACGTCACCTGCCTGAGTTTCAATAATTGGCAAAGCTGTTAAAGATCCGCCACCTTTTATTTTTCCAACCAATGAAGGCGGTACATCATTCATTTGTGCAGCAATCGTATCATTGTTAATCACTTTTGCGGCACGTTCCAACAATCGGGAGTGTAAATAAAATACGTCTCCAGGATATGCTTCACGTCCCGGTGGGCGACGTAACAATAAAGAAATTTCTCGGTAAGCAACTGCTTGTTTGGATAAATCATCATAAACAATTAATGCAGGGCGACCTGTATCTCTAAAATATTCCCCAATTGCAGCACCTGCCATTGGAGCGTAAACCTGCATGGAAGCAGGGTCAGAAGCGTTGGCAGCCACAATTGTGGTGTACGCCATGGCACCCTTTTCTTCAAATAAACTATGAATATTCGCTACGGTTGATCCTTTTTGGCCAATAGCAACGTAAATACAATACACGGGAACACCGGCATCGTAAAATTCTTTTTGATTGATAATGGTATCAATTGCCACCGTTGATTTTCCGGTTTGACGGTCACCAATAATAAGCTCACGTTGTCCTCTACCAACCGGAATCATCGCGTCAACCGCTTTTAAACCAGTTTGTAACGGCTCGGTTACCGGTTCACGGTAAATAACACCAGGCGCTTTACGCTCTAGAGGCATTTCAAAAGTTTCTCCCTGAATAGGGCCTTTGCCGTCAATTGGATTTCCTAAGGTATTTACAACACGCCCAACAATGCCTTCACCAACTTTTAATGAAGCAATTCTTTCGGTGCGTTTTACAATAGATCCTTCTTTAATTGCTCTTGAATGACCCAATAATACAACCCCAACATTGTCTTCTTCAAGGTTAAGTACCATTCCTTCCATTCCATCTTCAAATTCAACGAGCTCGCCATATTGCACATTTGCCAAACCGTAAACACGTGCGATTCCATCACCCACTTGCAATACGGTTCCAACTTCGTCTAATGAAGCAGATGCTTCAAATCCCGCCAATTGTTGTTTTAAAATTGCTGATACTTCAGCTGGTTTTATTGATGCCATTCTTTCTATTTTTTAAAACTAAATTCTTTAATATTTTGTAATTATGAGCTAAAACTTTCGCTTTCAAACTGTCTTTTCAGCACTTGTAATTTATTGGCAACACTTGCATCATATTGAATATCTCCAACACGAAGTATAAATCCGCCAATAATATCAGGATTTATGATACTTTCAATAGTTGCCTGTTTTCCGGTAATTTCAATTACTTTTCTTAAAATCTGTTGATTCAATTCTTCAGTTAGCGGAATTGCAGTAGTAACTTTCGCTACCTCAATTCCTTTCAATGAATCAAAAATTACGTTATATTTTTTTGCAACCTCACCTAAAATCGGCAATCTTTTGTTGTCGATTAAAAGATTGATTAAACCTATTGTTAAAGGACTCGTTTTGCTCTCAAATATTTCTTTTAAAGCTGATTTTTTAAGTTCAGTTTTCAACACTGGGCTGTTAAGCAATAACTGTAACTCTTTACTGTCTTGAATTGTATTTGCAACAAGCAACATGTCATTGTTCACTTCAACTTCTTTTTGTTGTTCAAGTGCAAAACTTAGTATTGCTTTTGCATATCTTATTGCCGCTCTGGATCCGTTCATTTGAAATTAATTCTTAAAGCTTTACTTCCTTTAACATGTCTTCAACAAGCTTAATTTGCTTGTTTTTGTCAGATAATTCATTTCTCATTACCTTTTCGGCAATTTCTAGTGACAATTCAGCTACCTGATTTTTTATTTCGGCTATTGCAGCGTGTTTTTCAGATTCAATGGTAGCTTTTGCCTGCTCAATAACTTTGGTGGCTTGTGCATGTGCTTCACTTTTAGCTTCCGTAATCATGCTGTCTTTCATTTCACGCGCTTCTTTTAACATGGCATCGCGTTCAATGCGTGCTTCCTTTAAAATACGCTCATTATCCGCAGTCAGATTTTGCATTTCCTTACGGGCATTTTCAGCAGATTCCAAAGCTTTTAAAATACCTTCTTCTCTGTCGTTTACGGCATTTAAAATTGGTTTCCAGGCGAATTTTTTTAACAAAAGCACCAAAGCAACAAATAAAATTAATTGCCAGAAAAACAACCCTAAAGAAAACTGTTCTATTAACTTATCCATGGTATATTTTTAATATTTTTTTGTGTCTAATTACTGTTTTAAACATTGGCCGCAACCAACCGTTGCGGCCAATTGTTTTTTTTATGCTGCAAATAAAGCAGCAAATCCAATACCTTCAATAAGCGCTGCTGCAATTAGCATTGCTGTTTGAATTTTCCCGGAAGCTTCTGGCTGACGAGCAATAGCGTCCATCGCTGAACCACCAATTCTACCGATACCTAAACCAGCACCGATTACGATTAAACCTGCTCCTACAATAGTTGGAATTTCCATAATATATATAATTAATTAATTAAACATTCAATTTTAATGATGATCGTGTTCTTCCACAGCAGAACCGAAGTAAAGTGCAGATAACATGGTGAAAATATAAGCTTGCAGCGCTGCCACCAATAATTCAAGCAATGATAAGGCAAACGCTAAACCAAATGACAACGGACTACCAATCCAGTTTTTGAAAATAAACATCAAACCGATAATGCTCATTAACACAATATGTCCTGCAGTAATGTTTGCATACAAACGTATCATTAATGAAAATGGTTTGATTACAGTTCCCAGCAATTCAATAGGTGCCAATATGATTTTCATTGGCCACGGCACGCCAGGCATCCAAAAAATATGTTTCCAGTAATTTTTGTTTCCTGAAAATGTGGTGATGAAATAGGTTACCAAAGCAAAGGCTAAGGTTGGGGCAATATTATTTGTTACATTCACCCCAAGCGGGGTTAAACCCAATAAGTTGATGATCCAAATGAAGAAAAATACCGTTAACAGGTAACTCATATATTTTCTGTAATGTTTTTCGCCAATATTTGGAATTGCAATGTCGTTTCTTATGAATAAAATAAGCGGTTCCAGCATACGCACA
>DATIRG010000135.1:0-1860 GCA_035470005.1 Lutibacter sp.
TTTTTCCCCAGCTGGCTTTCGTAAAAAGCCCTGCGTTTTTTAACAGACAAGCCCCTGAGCATTTTGCTTCGTTTGTTGCGAACATTCTGTGGCACAACGCCTTCCATCTCAACAGCGTCTGTATTTGGCCTTTCCGAATAGGTGAATACGTGCAAATAGGAAATATCCAATTCGTTTAGATAGTTGTAGGTTTCTAAAAACAATGCATCGGTTTCTCCTGGAAATCCAATAATCACATCAACACCAATACACGCATCAGGCATTTTGTTTTTGATGGCTTCAACGCGGTTGGTATACGTTTCTTGTAAATAACGGCGCTTCATCAATTTGAGTAACGTGTCGCTGCCGCTTTGCAGCGGAATATGAAAATGCGGCACAAAACTTCTGGATTCGGCCACAAAATCGATGGTTTCTTTTTGAAGCAGGTTTGGTTCTATGGAAGAAATTCTGAAACGATGAATGCCGTCAACATTGTCAAGGGCTTTTACCAGGTCGAGGAAAGTATGCTCGTGTTTTTTGTTGCCAAATTCACCTTTACCATAATCCCCAATATTTACGCCGGTCAGCACAATTTCTTTAATTCCTTTTTCTGAAATTTCTTTGGCATTTTCGAGCACATTTTCCAAAGTGTCACTGCGCGAAATTCCTCTGGCAAGCGGAATGGTACAATAGGTACATTTATAATCGCAGCCATCCTGCACTTTCAAAAAAGCACGTGTTCTGTCGCCAAAAGAGTAGGAGCCCACGTAAAAATTGGCATCTTCAATTTCGCAGGAATGTACCTCACCCATGTCGTTTTTGGCAAGATTGGCAATATAATCGGTCACTTTAAATTTTTCAGTGGCGCCTAAAACCAAATCAACGCCGTCAACAGCAGCCAATTCCTCAGGTTTTAACTGGGCGTAACAGCCAATGGCAATCAAAAATGCTTTTTCATTTAATTTTAAAGCAGATTTAACGATGGTTTTAAACCTTTTATCGGCATTGTCCGTTACGGAACAGGTGTTAATGACGTAAATATCAGCTACTTCCTCAAAATCCACACGTTCAAAACCTTCTTGCTGAAAGCTTCTGGCGATGGTGGAAGTTTCAGAAAAATTAAGTTTACACCCCAATGTGTAAAATGCGACTTTTTTTTGTGCGCTCATTCTTGTACATTTATCGGATGCAAAAGTACTGAATTTTATTTTTATGACAATGATTGCCAAAACGCCAAAACCACCTTATTACGCAGTAATTTTTACTTCAATGAGGACTGAAGCCGATTTAAAATATGCTGAAATGGCTGATAAAATGCTTGATTTGGCTCAAAAACAAGAAGGTTTCTTGGGGGTTGAATCGGCAAGAAGTGAGTTGGGTATTACAGTGAGTTATTGGGAAAGTTTGGAGGCGATAAAAAAATGGAAACTGCATACAGAACATACGAAAGCCAGAGAAAAGGGCAGAAGCATGTGGTATAATGCATTTACAGTAAGAATTTGTAAAGTGGAACATGAGTATGGGTTTGAGAAGTAGTTTTTGGTTGTTGGCTGTCGGTTTTTTATTGGTTTCGTGCTCCACAAAAAACAAAAAACATGACGAAAATTCGGTTTTTAGGTATAATGAGCACGCAAATATTACCACATTAGATCCTGCATTTTCAAAAGATTTACAAACTATTTGGGTTACGAATCAATTATTTAACGGATTGGTGCAACTGGATGACAGTTTAAATGTTCAACCTGATATTGCACATACCTGGACCATTTCTGAAGATGGAAAAATGTATGCATTCAATTTAAAAAAGGACATAAAATTTCATAAGCATATTTTGTTTGGAAAAGATTCCACAAGATCAGTAGTGGCCAGCGATTTTGAATT
>DATIRG010000136.1:0-3046 GCA_035470005.1 Lutibacter sp.
TGGGAACCAACTTGGTCTCCAGATGGGAAGTCTATAGCCTTTGTTGATAACAAACCACAAATTAGGGTCGTAGATATTGCCTCCGGTAATATTGAGACTGCAGATGTCGCTGGCATTAATATTGAACGCGGTAATATGAGTATCAAATGGTCTGCAGATTCTCAATGGCTGGCCTATTCAAAAACTGGAGAGAATAATTTTAGAGGAATTATGGTCTGGTCTAAAAAAGACAAATCAATCCATAAAATTACCAATGAGTTTGCAGATGCAATTTCTCCCTCATGGGACATGGATGGCAAGCATTTATACTTTTTGGCCAGTACTGAATATGCATTAGGTTCTGGCTGGGCCAATACAAGTTCTATAACTTCAAATCCGGAATATGCCATTTATGTTGTAAACCTAAAGAAGGACGATCCTTCTCCTTTCATTCCTAAAAGTGATGAAGAAACCGTTAAGGAAACAGCCAATGCTGAAAAAAGTGACAGTAAAACAAAAGAGAAAAAGAAATCTGATGAAAAAAATGAAGAGGATGATAAAAAAATAGTTCCTCCTGTCAAGATCGACTTTGATAATATAGAACGCAGGACGATGCCTTTGCCGATGCCGGCAAGAAATTACGACTTCACTTTAAGTGGACCCGAAGGCATTGTATTCATTGGTGAAAGGGTACCAAATAGCGAAGGATATACAATTCATAAATTTGAATTGGAAAAAAAAGAGGCGAAAGCGTTTGCCACTAATGTGAGTCAAATTTCTGTTTCAGCGGATGGAAAGCAAGTTCTTACCCAAATTAACGACAGTTGGAAAGTTTCTGGCAGTATAGATGAAACTGCAGAAAAAGGAAAACCCATAAAATTGAATTTGTCAATGAAGCTTAATCGTAGCGAGGAATGGAATCAAATTTTTGAAGAGGCCTGGAGATACGAAAAAGACTATTTTTATGACCCCAATATGCATGGCCGTGATTGGAATGTAGTGTATGAGAAATATGCGCCACTCATTCCTTTTGTAAAACACCGTGCCGACCTCAATTATATTCTTGACCAAGTTAATGGGGAAATGTCAGTAGGCCATAGTTTTGTTGGTGGTGGTGATTTTCCTGAAGTGGAGAAATCAGTTGCCGGACTTCTGGGTGCAAATCTGGTAGCAGAAAATTGACGATGGAAAATTAGTAGAATATTTACCACCGAGAGTTGGAATCCTGGCTTAACAAGTCCATTGGACAGACCTGGCATTCGTGTTAAAGAAGGTGACTATTTGGTAGGCGTAAACGGGAAGGAACTTACTGCTGCTGATGACCCTTACCAACTTCTTGATGGAACTTCCGGTGTTCAAACAGTCATTCATATCAACGCTACCCCTTCCTTTGAAGGTGCTTGGAAAGAAACTATAAAACCTATCGCAGATGAGGATGCTTTAAGACAAAGAGCATGGGTAGAAGACAATAGAAGAATGGTTGATAAATTATCAAATGGCAAACTTGCTTATGTATGGGTGCCTAACACAACCACAGCCGGATTTGTGTCTTTTAATCGTTATTTTTTCGCACAACAAGATAAGTTAGGTGCTGTAATAGATGAACGATTTAATGGCGGAGGAAACTTGGATGATTATATGGTTGACTTGATGAATCGCAGCTTAAGAGCAGCAATTACAAACGAAGTTCCCAATGGAAAACATTTCCGATTGCCTGCAGGTATTTTAGGTCCAAAAGTACTATTGATAAATGAAATGGCCGGATCAGGGGGAGATTATTTCCCATGGGCATTCAGACAACAGAAAGTTGGTCAATTAATAGGCACTACAACCTGGGGAGGTTTGGTAAAATCATCCGTACACTACTTAATGATTGATGGTGGTCTAATTACAGCTCCGGACAATGCGGTATTTGATCCATTAAACAATGAATGGATTGGTGAAAATAAAGGTATTTATCCCGATATAGAAGTACGTCAGGATGCTTTATCTTTATCAAAAGGGATTGATCCTCAGCTTGAAACAGCCGTAAAAGAGGTGTTGTTATTGGTTAATCAAAAAGGAGAAATAAAAGTGAATCGTCCTGCATATCCAACACCCGCCAAGAATAATAAATAGTATACTTTTTCCGCATATAATTTAAGCTTAATTCCATTTTAGGCTAAATTATATGCGGTATTGTATTACATCATTTCGTCTTAAGAACAAGAAATAGTGTTCTTTGGTTGCCCAGCGTATCATTTTTTACTATGAATGAATAATCGGTTTTAGGATTACTTTCTAAAATGGAATCTATTTTTGAAATTGGATATTTGGTATTGTTAAAAAAGACAGCATCTTCTGATGTCATTTTTGAGGAAGCCAAGATACTTTTTATTACAGAAGTATCGCTTGAATTTTCAGTATGATAAGCCGGAATTTCCATAATTACCGAATCTGACAATACTTTTTTAGGGCTATTGCAGCCAATTATCATTAAAAATATTACATAAAAAATATTTTTCATCATGTTTATTAGCTTGTTTTAAATGCAATTTGAGCAATTATTTATAGACGGCTAAGCTTTTGTGATTGGTATTAAACTTCCATGTCTAGCTGTCTTCCTTCTTCAAATGCTTTTTTATCCATTGCTGTACCAACTGCAATTCCAATAGCCAGCCCAATTGGAATTCCTATTCCTAAAAAAGCCATATTCCCAAAGCTGGCTCCAAATGCAACCCCAAGAGGAATACCAAATGCACCCATTCCAAGCGCTAACCAAAGATTACGATAATAGTTTTTGGGGACCAACTTAAGGTCTTTTTCCAGTACTTTAATAATCCTGGTTTGTTTGTCTTTTACTAATTTCCTTAATTCGTCTCCCGAACTGGAAGTGGAATTCAGTTCTTGAATATCTTTATTGAAGGAGACCACTAATGAGTCTGGCAACTCCTTTTTTCGCAATTCAATCAGCAATTTTTCAAATTGAAGGCACGCTTCTTTAAGTTTGACATTTTTATCAATGTCAGGTTTCTGATTTAGTTCAATAATTTTCATTTGTCAATTTTTTTGTTTTAGAACTACATTT
>DATIRG010000137.1:0-3732 GCA_035470005.1 Lutibacter sp.
TGCCATTAGAAAAGTATTGAAAGCACCACCACCGGTAACCAGCATTGTTTTTCCAGAATCTGAATCTATTTTTTTTGAAATTTGAATTGCTATGTGCTCCACAAATGTTCTTAAAACGTCTTTTATGCTGAGGTTGTGCTTGTCAATCATAGGAAAAATGGTTTCCACCACAAATTCGTATCCTAAAGATTTTGGTTTGGCATCGTTATAAAAAGGTAAGGAATTAAGCGCTTTCAATAAATTATTGTCAATATTTCCTTCTGATGCAATTTCACCTTTATCGTCATATTCCATATTTAAAGAAGCAACATAATGGTTCAAAACAATGTTTACAGGACAAATATCAAAAGCAATTCTTTGCTGATTTTGATTGAAAGAAATATTTGAAAATCCACCCAAATTTAAGCAATAATCGTATTTCAAAAACAACAATTCATCCCCAATTGGCACCAACGGCGCTCCTTGTCCGCCCAAAGCGACATCCTGAATTCTGAAATCGCAAATGGTTTTTATGCCTGTAATTGAAGCGATATAAGGCCCATTCCCAATTTGTAAAGTGTACTTTTTTTCCGGATTGTGAAAAATGGTATGTCCGTGGGAAGCGATAAAATCAAGTTTTTCAATGCTATTTTCTTCGATGAAATTTAAAAGGGTTTTTCCTAAATAGATACCATAATCCGCATCTAACTTCACTAATTTCTCACCCGATAAATGAAATCCTTCCTTTAATGCTGATTTCCATTCATTGCTGTAGGAAATAGTTTCCGCCTTTAATATTTCAAAGTGATAGTTTTCTGCAGCGTTTATTTTTACATAAACTAGATCAAGGCCGTCCAATGAAGTTCCGCTCATTACACCAATAATATATTTGGCTGTATTGTTCATATTTTTTGCACAATTATCAAGCAACCAAAATACTAAAAAGTTTTATGATAAAGCGGTTGAAATGAGCTAAAGTGAAGGTTTCAATTTCTGTATGAAAGTAGATTGATTGAAATCGATATTGCATGCATAAAAGCAATTTTTTAACAGAAAGTTTTAAAGGTAATTAAAAAAAACTTCGTTATAAAGTATCACCGTCTATAACTGTTACGCCAAGTTGCTGGAATAAATGTATATAGTACTTTTTAATTCTTTTAGAATGTTCTAAATTTCCTTCGGCCATAATAGGTAATGCATACATTTTTTTATCTTCCACTTTATTTACCTTAGTAACCCTAGTGTCATTATTTGCCAAATAAATTTTAGTATTGGATCCGCCTTTTTTAAAATGAAGAAGAATGCCTCTTAAACCACTTTTTTTATTTGCTTCATACAAACTGATGCTACTCACATCTTTTGGATCTATCTCTGTAACTTTTCTGAATTTAAAAGGCGCAGAATAATTTTTATACAACAGTAATCTGTTGGTTTGTGAGTTGTAAGCAATGGTATTGCTAAATAAATTATTTGGAGCGCCTGCGTTATTTTCAATCCAATTTGAAGTTTCTTCTAAGGATTGTGAGTAAATAATCTGGCTGATTATTAAAAAGGTTACAATTAAAATTCTGTTTTTCATGGGGTAAATATTATTTAATTCAATGAACAAAAAAATATAAAAAGAGGGTTAAATTATACTTTTTTAAGTTGCCATCAATATAGTGACAACGTAAATAACAGAATTTTTGAAATTTTATTATATGAGGAAAAAAATAGTGGAGACGCCGGGAATCGAACCCGGGTCCAAACAAGCAACCAAAATACTTTCTACATGCTTATTTTTCGTTTGGTTTTCGACTTAAAGCTGACCGAAAACAGCCCACTTTAAGCTTAGTTTCTTAAGTTTCAAAATGCCAACGAAACAATGGCAAATCTATGTTAACTTTTACGATGCCTCTTTATTGACCGCCGCTAACCAAGGCTTTCAAGAGACATTCAGCTTTCACACCTAGTGTGACAAGGCTCATCCTACTGTAATTCGGATTAAGCAGCTAAAGCGTAGTTATCTTCGCCGTTTAAATTTTTGAAATTGAGATTTACGAGTGCTATTTCATTACTCGACATGCTTATACCTTAATTGACCTTGCAGTCAAAACCAGTCGTCCCCAATAAATCAAAGAACCAAATCTTCTTAGAAGAATGCAAATGTATAAAAATTCAATCAGATTATTGTTTGTAATATCCTTTAATTCCTGATATCTTTGAAGCAAAACTTATACCAAATTACACAATGAAGATAGGAATCCTTGCTGAACGAAAAAATCCGCCCGACAGAAGAGTCGTGTTATCTCCAAAAAAATGTGCAGAACTTTTGAACATTTATCCACAACTTGAAATCAAAGTTGAAAGTTCTGATTCTCGTTTTTTTACTGATGAAGATTACAAAAAGGAAGGAATCGGGGTTTTTGAGGATGTTTCGGATTGTGATGTTTTATTGGGCGTAAAAGAAGTTCCTGTTGAAAATTTAATTCCGAACAAAAAATATTTTTTCTTTTCACATACCATAAAGAAGCAAAAACACAACCGTGATTTATTAAGGGCAATTTTGGCTAAAAACATTAATTTGTATGACAATGAAACTATTGTCGACAAAAATAATAACAGGTTGGTGGCTTTTGGCATATATGCCGGTTTTGCTGGTGCATACAATGCTTTTAGAACTTATGGCTTAAAATTTAATTTATTCAATTTGCCAAAAGGAGAAGCGTTGCACGATAAAAAAATGATGATTGAAGAGCTGAAAAAATTGGAACTACCTGCCATTAAAGTAGTTTTAACAGGAAAAGGAAGGGTTGGAAACGGCGCAAAAGAAATGTTGGATGGCATGCAAATGCGCGAAGTGACTGTTGATGAATTTTTAAACCAAACTTTTGGAGAGCCTGTTTATGTTCAAATTGATGTGCTGGATTACAATAAAAGAAAAGATGGAACTGCGAAAGACCAAAACGATTTTTTCAAGAATCCACAAGAATATGAAAGTGATTTTATGCGTTTTGCTAAAGTATCAGATTTGTATATTGTTGGCCATTTTTACGGTGTTGGCGCACCTTATATTTTTACAAAAGAAGACGCCAAATCTCCCGATTTTAATATAAAAGTGGTTGCAGATATCAGTTGCGATGTTGACGGACCGGTGGCTTCCACCATTCGGTCATCCACAATTGAAGAACCAAATTATGGTTACAACCCAAAAACCGGACAAGAAGTAAATTTCATGGATAATGATGCCATTGCAGTGATGGCGGTTGATAATTTACCTTGTGAATTGCCAAAAGATGCTTCTGAAGGTTTTGGGGAAAATTTCGCAAAACATGTGATTCCGGCTTTTTTTAACAATGATAAAGACGGTGTGTTGCAAAGAGCCAAAATGGCTGAAAACGGCAAGCTTACAGAAAGATTCAGCTATTTACAAGATTATGTAGATGGAAAATAATCAGCAACATTTGCTCGAGCAACTGGCAAACACCAAAATGCCCTTTGGAAAATATAAAGGAAAATATTTGATCGATTTGCCTGAATTTTATCTGGTTTGGTATCGCAATAAAGGTTTTCCTTCAGGCAAACTAGGCGAAATGATGCATCTTGTTTATGAAATTCAATTGAACGGATTGGAAGATTTGGTGAGAAGGTTACGAGTTTAAAGTTTCAAGTTTAAAAGTTTACATAGTTTGGTTTTTGAAACCTGAAACAGCAAACACTAATCAATAAAGTCTTTATCTTTTGTAATTAAAATATACCAAACCATAAGCAATA
>DATIRG010000138.1:0-2201 GCA_035470005.1 Lutibacter sp.
AAAGCAGTCAATTTTGGAGGTGGCAAGGTATTGTTGTTTTCTGATAACACCAATTTTAGGGCGTTTTGGTTTGGCACTAACAAATTATTAATGAATGCTGTTTTCTTTGGTGAATTTTGTAATTTAGAAAAAAAGTAAGAGCGATTGTTATAGATAATAAAAGCAGAAAGCGATCAATTTTGATTGCTTTCTGCTTTTATAAGGTTTATAAAAAATGAAGTTTTTAATCAAAATTCAGCGGGCCAAAATAATTCATTTGTCGCATAATCCAGCTTTTTCTATTTTCAATATATCCCGATGATCTTGTGGCTCTGTATTTTCTTGGATTTGGCAATATGGCGGCGATAGAAGCGGCTTCGTATTTCGAAAGTTTGGCAGCAGGTTTTCTAAACCAATGTTGCGCCGCGGCTTCCGCACCATAAATGCCATTTCCCATTTCTATGCTGTTTAGATACACTTCTAAAATGCGTTCTTTGCTCCAAAAAACTTCAATTAAAAAGGTAAAATAAACCTCAAAACCTTTGCGAACATAACTTCGTTGCGGCCAAAGAAACACATTTTTTGCAGTTTGCTGTGATATCGTGCTTCCGCCTTTGATGCGTTTCTTTTTTTTGTTTTTTTCAAAAGCTTTTTCAATGGCTTCAAAATCGAAACCAAAATGTTCCATAAATTTTTGGTCTTCGCTCACAATTACGGCTTTGCCTAAATTCGGGGATATTTTTTTCATAGAAACCCAATCATGCTCAAATGGCGCTTTTTCACCTTTACTCCATTGCTCCACATTGCGAATAATCATTAAAGGTGTGAACGGAACCGGAATCCAGCGAAAAGCAATCACCGAAAAAACTGAAAGTACCAAAAAAACAATAATCGCCTTAAAAATAAATTTAAAAAGTTTCTTAAAAAATCCCTTCATAGTCACTTAATCTTCGAGTTGGTATTCAATGGTGGAAACCACCCTTACAATTTTAATGTCGGAGGTATTTTGATCCAAATCTGTGATGGAAAAAAGGCCTTGTTGTGCACTTTTAATTTTAGTGACTTTGGAATTGGAATCAAGCGCAAATTTTTCGGCAACTTCCCTTGCGTTTTTTGTTGCTTCTTCAATCATCGCAGGTTTTAGTTTGTTCAATCCAGAAAAACTATACTGAATGGGTTGCCAAGTATTTTTTGAGGTCATCAAAATACCTTTCGAAATAAGTTCCAAAGAATTTGTGAGCGCTTTCTGCAGTTTTGGAATATCACCAGTTCTTACCGTAAAATCTGAACTTGCGATATAGCGAAATTCCCTATTTTGATTCTCGCCACCATATAAAACAGCTTTTGTATCGTTAATGTTTGTGGTGCCGCTGTTCAATTCTTTTTCGGTAAATCCTTCCTTCAAAAAAAAGTTTTTGATTTCTTTATTTTGCTTTTCCAGTTCGCTTTTTAATACATTTAAATCGTTTCCTGCAATGGTGACGCTAATTGGCCAAATGGCCAAATCTGCATTTACCTGTTTTTCCGATAAGCCTTTAACCTGAACAGAACGTTCAAATGCTTTTCCGTTTTTATAGGTATTGCCAATAAAATAACCTGCAATTATAATTGAAATTGCGATGACAATTGTTTGAATCCATCCGCTTTTTTCCATTTTATTTATGTTTTATGAATTTCTTCAGGCATCCTTTATTTTACAGAATACCTTACTACAAAAGTATGGCTTTTTTAAATTCAAAATAAGTTAAATGTATTTTGGTTTAAATGTAGCGGTCATTTTGGGCCTTCCCTGCGGGCCGGGCTATTCGCTCCAAACTTTTTTCGCTGCAAAAGCGCAAAAAGGTTTTCCGCTTCTATCCCTAACGCAAAATGCTGCACGTAATAGAATTCAGCCTAAAAATAGTTGTTGTAATTAAAAATAAATCTAATATCTAAATGATCTGCCTTTTCCGTTTCTGCCACTTTACGGCTTCATACCAAATAACAGATAAAAAACCTGCTGTTACGCTAAAAATTAATTGGGTTGAATTTAGCTTTTCAAATTGAAAGAATTTTGCAAAAGGCGCAATATAAATAAGTATCGCCGACATAAAAACGGTGACACTTACAATCATTAAAACCATATTGTTTTTGTATTTCATCACGGTAAAAATGGAATAATAAAATGAGCGGTTCACCAGGGTTAAAAATATGTTTGCGGCAATTAAAACGGTAAAAACCAT
>DATIRG010000139.1:0-3117 GCA_035470005.1 Lutibacter sp.
ATAATCATCTGTCACATTAAAAAACAAGCTCACAATTCCGGTAGATCTTCCTTTTCCAAGAATATGGAAAGCTTCTTTTTGGTTGTTTGTGGTTTCTCTGACTTCCATTGTTGAAAAACCTGCATTTAAAAAATTGCTGTAACTCATTTTAAATTTCAGCCATTCTCCTTTTTGGAAAGCGAAATTTTGAGATGATTTTTTATTTTTTGAAACAGGCTCAATCGATTTTCCATTTGTTTTTTGAAGGGATTGCCCCATTGTGGAAAATGTAATCAAAAAAATAAATAAGTATATAATGTTTTTCATTTAATAGTTTTATCAGGGATTCTAATTGTAATTTTACAATTATCGAGCCAAAAATAGTAAAAGCTTAACATATAAGACGTTAAGCTTTTCCTAATAATTTAAAATTACAAAGTTCCTCTTCGTGCTTGTTCCGCTTCAATAGATTCAAACAAGGCTTTAAAATTTCCTTTTCCGAAGGATTGCGCCCCTTTTCTTTGAATAATTTCAAAAAAGAGTGTCGGTCTGTCGGTTAACGGTTTGGTAAAAATTTGCAATAAATAACCTTCATCATCCCTGTCAACCAATATACCGAGATCTTTTAAGGCTGCCAAATCTTCGTCAATTTCGCCAACCCTGTCCAATACGGTGTCATAATAAGAACCGGGAACATACAAAAATTCAACACCGCGTTCCGTCAATGTTTTTACAGTTTCCAAAATATTGTTGGTGGCAACGGCAATATGTTGAATCCCCGGACCATTGTAAAAGTCTAAATATTCTTCAATTTGTGATTTTTTTGCGCCTTCGGCAGGTTCATTTATCGGGAATTTTACCCGACCGTTGCCGTTGGTCATCACTTTGCTCATTAACGCCGTATATTTTGTTGAAATATCTTTGTCATCAAAAGTAATCAGGTTGGCAAATCCCATAACTTCATTGTAAAATTTTGACCAGACATTCATTTCGTTCCAGCCAACATTGCCCACCATATGATCTATATAACGCAAACCAACATCAGGTGGATTATGGCTAGAATTCCATTTTACAAATTTTGGCAAAAACAAGCCGTTGTAATTTTTTCGTTCTACAAAAATGTGTACAGTATCGCCGTAAGTATGAATTCCTGAACGAATAACTTCGCCGTTTTCATCGCTTTCCTTGGTTGGTTTCATAAACGATTTTGCGCCCCGTTTGGTGGTTTCTTCCCAAGCTTTAGCAGCATCTTCTACCCAAAGTGCCACAACTTTTACGCCATCGCCATGTTTTTCAATATGGTTGAAAATTTCCTGATTATTTTTGTTTGGCATTGGCGTGGTTAGCACCAATTTAATTTTATCCTGAACCAAAACATAACTTGTCCTGTCGGTTAATCCCGTTTCCAATCCGGCATAAGCCAACGATTGAAATCCGAATGCAGTTTTATAATAATGTGCTGCCTGTTTGGCATTTCCAACATACATTTCCACATAATCAGTTCCTAATAATGGCAAGAAATCTTGTGCTTCAGGAAATATTTTTTCCAATCCGTAGTTGAAATTTAGTGTATTTTTTAGATTTGACATTTTTTTAAGATTTAATCAGTTATCCAAGATTTATAATAATCGTCCACCTGCAAATTCATCGCTTCTTCGGTAATCATCACCGGTTTAAAAGGATCAATCATCACAGCCAATTCTTCTGTGAATTTTTTTCCGACACTTCTTTCGATGGCGCCAGGATGCGGTCCATGCGGAATTCCACCGGGATGCAAGGTGATTTGCCCTTTTTCTATATTATTTCGGCTCATAAAATCACCATCTACATAATACAATATTTCTTCGGAATCGATATTGCTGTGGTGGTAAGGCGCCGGAATTGATTTAGGATGGTAATCATACATTCTTGGCACAAAGGAACAAACCACAAAACCCGATGCTTCCCAAGTTTGGTGAACTGGCGGTGGCATATGAATACGGCCGGTTATGGGTTCAAAATCGTGAATGGAAAAAGCGTACGGATAATTAAATCCGTCCCAGCCAACAGCATCAAAAGGATGATTTTCATAAACATATTCCCAAAGTATGCCTTGTTTTTTGATGAACACTTTAAAAGCGCCTTTTTCATCATGGGTTTGCAAATTTGTTGGCAATTTAAAATCGCGCTCGCAAAATGGCGAAGTTTCCAACAATTGCCCGAAGTTATTTCGATAGCGTTTCGGCGTTACAATCGGGCTAAATGATTCAATGTAAAGCAATCGGTTTTCCTGTGTGTCAAAGTCAATTTGATACACAGTTCCTCTGGGAATGATTACATAATCGCCGTATTTAAAAGCGATATTTCCATACATTGTTTTTATTGTGCCAGATCCAACGTGAACAAAAAGCATTTCATCGGCATCGGCATTTTTATAAAAGTAGGCGGAAGAAAATTCTTTTGGCGCAGCCAAACCGATATGCAAATCACTGTTTACAAAAACAGTTTTCCTGCTATCAAGATAATCGGCCTCCGGTTTTAAGGAAAATCCTTTAAAACTGAGCGCTTTCATATTTTTGTCGATGGCAATTTTTGGCGTTACATCTTTCACTTTTTTGATTTCCGTAACCACGGTAGGCGGATTCAAATGATAGATTAATGATGACATTCCGGCAAAACCTGCAGTTCCGAAAAGTTCTTCCTGATACAAACCGCCTGTAGGTTTTTCAAAAGTGGTGTGACGTTTTGGCGGAATTTTACCCAATGAATGATATCTAGGCATAATCGTGTATTTTTTTAGTTATAAATTCCCTAAAAAGGGTTAGTAGTTTTTATGAAATTATATCCAATAATTTAATCATATTGGACGGAATCATAGCTTTAAAGTTACAAAAATTCAGGTTGTAACTTAACCCTTGAATATTTTCATTCAGGATCTCTCTTGATTAAGAATTTTAGAAGTATCAATAATTCAGTCCAAGCTGTTTGCATATTTTACAAATATAAAAATATTTTTGACTATATAATGAAATAAAAAAGAGCACGTTATGTGCTCTTTTATGATATCGTTTTTTTAAAGCTAAAAAGTAATTCCGTTCACTTCAATCACTTGTAAAATCTGGGGAGCGTGCCTTTTTATGGTGGCTTCAACCCCGTTTT
>DATIRG010000140.1:0-1562 GCA_035470005.1 Lutibacter sp.
CTGAATTTCTGTTGGTTCAGAAATGTTTAAATCGGATAAACTTTTGAGTATAGATTCGGAAATTCCTAAATCGGAGAATTGTTTTGACATATTGTAAATTTGTGTAAAGGTAATTTGAATTCTATTTTATTTGAAATAAAAATTAATCAAAAATAAACCGATTATTCAATCGCTATTCTTACTTTTTTATTTTTCAATTTACTGTTATTTAGTTTTTTAATTAGTTCGTTTGCTTTTATCGCGGGAACTGCCACAAAAGCGCAATCTTGTTTTAGTTCAATAATTCCCAATTCGTCATTGCTGAGTTTTCCTTGTTTTATAAACAATCCGGCAATATCTCCTTTTGAAATCTTGTCTTTTCTTCCTCCTGAAATATACAACGTTTCCCATTTTGAAGTTGTAGGAGTTGGTTTATTTTGAAGGATTTCAATAGCTACATCTGGCGTAAATTCCGATTTTTTCTCTTTTTCCCACTGAATTACATAAGCGGTTCCTTTGGCGTTCATACGTGCAGTTCTTCCGTTTCTGTGGGTGAATTCATCTAGCTTTAAAGGTAACTGATAATGGATAATATATTTTATTTCAGGAATATCCAATCCTCTGGCAGCCAAATCTGTAGCTACAATCACCTGATGCGTTCTATTACGGAATTTTATCAAGGTTTTTTCCCGGTCTTTTTGTTCCATGCCGCCATAAAAACAGCCGTGTTCTATATTGTTTTTATTCAAAAAATCGCTTACCATTTCAATCGTATCTCTAAAATTACAGAAAACAATAGCGGGCGCATTTTCAATATGGCAAAGCACTTTTACCAAGGTATCCAATTTATCTTTAGTGGGAGAAATAACGGTTTTTATTTTTAAAAGTGGCGTTTCTACCCCATCTTCTTTCATATAATTGATAGTGGACGGATTGTTCAATCCAACAAACTTGGGGATTTTTAAACTTTGCGTGGCCGATGTTAAAATACGTTTGTTCACTTTTGGCAATGCTGAAATGATTTCTTTCATCTCTTCTTCAAAACCAACTTCCAGCGATTTGTCAAATTCATCAAGCACCAACGTTTTAATATGTTGGGTTGAAAAAGTGCCTCTTCGTAAATGATCGGCGATTCTTCCCGGAGTGCCGATTAAGATGGCCGGTAAATGGTTCAGCTCAATTTTATCTTTTGAAAACGGGCGTCCTCCATACACCGCATTGGCTTTAAAACCCGTTCCCATCTCTCGTGTAACTTGCTCAATTTGAATGGCCAATTCTCTGGATGGCACTAAAATTAAAGTTTGAACTTCCCCACAGTCTGCATCTAATGCTTTAATTATCGGCAGTAAAAATGCCAAAGTTTTTCCGGTTCCTGTTGGTGACAGTAAAATAATATTGTTGTTGGAATTGATTGCAATTTCTGCTTCTTGCTGCATTTCATTGAGTGTTTCAATACTCAATTTGTCCAAAATATCTTGTTGATCTTTAATGATGTTTGCCATGCTGCAAAAGTACAGCTAAATAAAGTAAAAATTTTGCCAAAGTTTACCATCAAATTTAATCAAAGGAATCCAATGTAAAAT
>DATIRG010000141.1:0-1901 GCA_035470005.1 Lutibacter sp.
GTTACCAACGGAATGATGATTCCAAATTACAGCAAACAAAACGACTGGGAAAAATACAATGCATTGGGCGTAACGCAATACGGGCAAATGACCGCCGGCAGTTATATGTATATTGGTCCGCAAGGAATTGTGCACGGTACCACCATTACCGTATTAAATGCGGGCCGAAAAATTGCCAGAAATGGTGAGTCTTTGGCGGGAAAATTATTCCTGACTTCCGGTTTGGGAGGAATGAGCGGTGCGCAGCCAAAAGCCGGAAATATTGCCGGCTGCATTACGGTTTGTGCCGAACTGAATCCGAAAATTACAGAAATTCGACTGTCGCAGTGTTGGATAGATGAAAAAATTACCGATTTAAATGAATTGGCTGCAAGGGTTAAAATTGCCAAAGAAAACAAGGAAGTGGTTTCCATTGCCTTTTTAGGAAATATTGTGGAGGTTTGGGAGAAATTTGCAGAAGAAAATGTGTACGTAGATTTAGGTTCCGACCAAACTTCACTGCACAATCCTTGGGCCGGCGGTTATTATCCGGCAGAAATTTCATTTGAGGATTCCAATGTGATGATGGTGGAAAATCCTGCATTATTTAAAGAAAAAGTTCAGGAAAGTTTGAGAAGACAAGTTGCGGCAATCAACGAACACACTGCAAAAGGAACTTACTTTTTCGATTATGGGAATGCTTTTTTACTGGAAGCAAGCAGGGCAGGAGCTGATGTGATGGCTAAAAACGGCATCGATTTTAAATATCCGTCTTATGTACAGGATATTATGGGGCCGATGTGTTTCGATTATGGTTTTGGGCCTTTTCGCTGGGTGTGCACAAGTGCAAATCCGGTCGATTTGGAAAAAACGGATGCCATTGCCTGTGACGTTTTGGAAGAAATCAGAAAAAATTCACCAAAAGAAATTCAGCAGCAAATGACCGACAATATTCAGTGGATAAAAGGCGCTCAGGAAAATAAATTGGTGGTGGGTTCCCAAGCCAGAATTTTATATGCCGATGCTGAAGGGCGCACGAAAATTGCGGAAGCTTTTAACAACGCCATAAAAAACGGAGAAATTTCGCAACCTATTGTTTTGGGACGCGATCATCATGATGTTTCCGGAACAGATTCACCGTACAGAGAAACTTCAAATATTTACGATGGTTCCAAATTCACTGCTGATATGGCCATTCAAAATGTGATAGGCGACAGTTTTCGCGGTGCAACCTGGGTTTCAATCCATAACGGCGGCGGAGTTGGCTGGGGAGAGGTCATGAACGGCGGATTTGGTATGGTTCTTGATGGTAGTTTAGAGGCTGAAAAGCGGTTGAAAAGCATGCTTTTTTGGGATGTAAATAATGGGATTGCACGCAGAAATTGGGCGAGAAATGAAGGTGCTGTTTTTGCCATAAAAAGAGCGATGGAAGTGGAGCCAAATTTAAAAGTGACTTTGCCTAATTTAGTTGATGACCAAATCTTGAAAGATTTATTTTAATAATTAAAATTGTATATAAATGAAAGCCTTAAAATTACTTCCGCTAGCTTTAATTTTTTTTATAGCTTCTTGCAGTTCCATCAGAGTTACAACTGACTATGATACAACCGCCGATTTTTCTAAGTATAAAACATTCGCTTTTTATAAAAAAGGAATTGATAAGGCTGAAATTTCCGATCTGGACAAACGAAGAATTCTAAAGGCCATTGAAAGTGAATTGCTTGCAAAAGGATTTACAAAATCTGACGAGCCGGATTTACTTGTTAATATATTCGCAAAATCAGTACAAAAAGTGGACGTTTACAATAATAACTTTTATTACGGTTGGCACCCATGGTATTACGGACCAAATTTTGGAACGCAGATTTCTAAATACACTGAAGGAACCTTGTTTATCGATTTAATTGATGCCAATAAAAAAG
>DATIRG010000142.1:0-2719 GCA_035470005.1 Lutibacter sp.
AGCAAATTAGACAATAAGTCAACATCCTACATTGATAAAAAGTTAAAACAGGGAACCGTTTATTTCTATTCTTTACGTGCAAAAGACGACAGCAATTTATTCTCGGAATATGCAAAGCCAGTTTATGGAAAACCATTTGACAATGGCGTGCGGCCGCCTATTAAAAACCTTGTCATTAAAAAGGACGATAAGGATATTTCACTTTCCTGGGAATATGAATTATTAAATGACAATACCTATTTTGTAATTTATAAAGCAGATAAAAAAGGCAATTTAATTCAGTATAAAAATACAAACGAACTTCTTTTTAAAGAGCCGATTGGCAAAGAAATGAATGGTTATGCAGTTAAAGTTTTTACAAAAGATGGCGGGCAGTCGAAAATTAGCAATACGGTAATTATTAGGTAACAGAAGAAGGTTGGCGTGAAAATTTTATTTTTTTTTGAATTTAAAAAAAGCAAAATGAAGAATTCCGATTTCAAGATTAAACAAAATAATATTTAATTAAAAAGACCTATGAACCATCTTAAACAAACGGCAGTAATTATCATTTTGTTGCTTGTTTTTCAAGCAAATGCCCAAGAAAAGAAATATGCTTTTTCCATCAAAGGTGATATGGGAATATGGTATGAAGGTTATGGGCTCGATAAAAATCCAAGTCCGGCCGTACCCAATTTTTATTCTGCCCGAAAACCTTGGAATTTGGTGCGATATTCCTTCAATCCAACTTTTTCAATTGGAAAATGGGAAATCCCGATGAACTTTAATTTCAGTCCAATGATTACCAATTTCATCACACCGGCTGGATCGAAACAAAGTGTATGGCAATTTTTAACAAATCCGGCGAATAACTTTGGTTTGCGCCCTAAAATTGGAACCACAGAATTTTTGCTGGGTACACAAACCCTGAAATACAGCGATTTAAGTACCGGAGATTTGGGTGTTTTCGGATATGGTGTTAATTTATCACCAGGAAAATTCAGAATAAAATTATTTAAAGGTGTATCGCAAAGTGCTGTCAATTATGAAGCGCCAACACTTCCAAATCCGGCTGGCGTTATTGGAGCTTACCAACGCAATCAGTGGATGGCACAGCTTGGTCTTGAAAAAGAAGGCAGCTATTTTACCGGTTTCAATTTTGTAAAATCTATAGACAAACAAAATTCTGTAACCTCTCCGCCTTTATCGCCCATTGATCCGCAGGAAAACATGGTTGTTACTTTTTTAACCACCGCCAATTCGGAAAACGGATGGAAATATCATATTGAACTCGGACAAAGTTTTCATACGCGTAATTTAAACACGCCGTTATCTTCTGTTCCGGTGCAAGATTTTAAACCTTTTATCAACGCCCACACTTCTTCTTCTAAAGACAATGCGGTTTTATTGGGCATTGCCAAAACAGGACAAGATTGGGAAATTGGCACAAAATTTAAATATTTTGGTGCCGGCTATTTTACCGCGGGATATCCTTTTATGACCAATGACCTGATTGATTACTTAATTGATGCGCGGTTTAACACCTGGAAAAAGAAAATGAATGTGGTTGCCAGTATTGGCGAGCGTTTTGGGAATTTAAGTCTTACTTCTGGCCCCGACAAAACCAGGCAAATCATTGCCAATGTGAATGTGTTTACGCAATTTAGTGATCGGCTCAGCCTGAATATGAGTTTTAACAATTTTGGCTACAATGCTCCAGACTTGTCAGGATATAAAAGTGTGAGCAATGAACTTAGTGTAAATCCATCCTATACTTGGAGCAACGCTAAAATGAGTCATTTGATTAGCGCCACTTATACCAAGAGCACCTATGATGAAACCATTGTTTTTGTTACCACGCACAACAACACGCAAACGGCATTGCTTCTTTACGTTCCAACATTTTTCGAAAAAAAAGTAAGTCCGGATTTTAGCTTAATGTGGTTTAAAAATACGGCGCCTTCAATTGACCTTTCTTTGTTTACGGCATCAAGCGGATTGAAATGGAAGGTGAACCAGAAATTTAACTTAAAAGGTCAGGTGCAATACAATTTAACCACAATGAAACCTTTTACCGCCAATAAAAATTTATTGGCAACTGCAGGCTATGAGTGGGAAATTTATAAAAAACTGTCTTGGCAATTTTCGTTGACGGCGAATGTTTATAAATTCGGAACAGAATTGCCGGGAAATTCCCTGATTCCTATTTATTCTGGAAATCCGCAGTATTTTGAGACGACTATGCGAACAGGATTGCGTTATAAATTTTAGAAATGCTAAATAATTTTCAACTGAAATGAAAAAATATAATTTAATAATAGCCCTTGGATTTTTCCTGATTGTTCAGATAGTCCAGTCACAAATTACTGTAAATCTCGCTTTAAACAGCAGGCCGCAACCCTGGTTGTCGCAATGGGAAAATCCGATAAACGGACAAATGATCATCACCTTCATGCGAGGTGGTGTTCAAGGCGAGGCTCAAGTTAAGTTAAGAACAACTTTATTGGCTGAAGGCGATAATATTATTGGCACCTCAAATATCAACGCTTCCCGGATTTATAATTTAAAAGAAGGCGTAAACCTATTTACCATGGCTGAAGCTTTGCAATTACAAAATTTGGTTTTGTCGGGGAAAGTTCAGAACACGCTTCAACGCACCGGGCGATTGGCTGCAGGTCAATATCAGTTAAAAATTGAAGTAGTGAATGTTTCCGGTGAAGTGGTTTTCGCACGTCAAACC